>JAQTLG010000048.1 GCA_028715025.1 Dehalococcoidia bacterium
TGGCCTGCGTGTGAAAATGGCCGGGCATATCTCTGGTAAGTTAATTGGAGCCCTGTCCCGGATATCGTTTCGTGTGAATGTAAGCCGGAGGTGTTAGTGAATTGCTGTTCTCGATGTTGCTCTCAATGATCGGTTTTTTAATGGGTAGAGCCGTTAAAACCAATAAAGCCATTAAGGAGATGATGGCTATACGTAATCTCGTCTTTGTCATAATGACCGAGGACGGCAAAATCGGCAGACGCTTTATCTTCAAAGACGGAAAATTCTCTTCGGACAAAATCCTGAAGGATTACACCATGGCTATGGTCTGGAAAAATCCTGATATTGCGTTTAAAACGCTTGCTTTCGGCGGCGAGACAGGATTGCAGGATGCCATGAACAACTGGAATTTGAGGCTGGCCGGCGATCCGGGCTTCTTTAACTTGTTCGGAGTTTTGCTGCTGGTATCGCTGGGCAAGATGAAGAGGTAAAGATAATGAAGATCAATCTTTATTACGACAGGTTAACAGGTAAATCGATTAATGCTGAGAAGTATAAAAGCGACTCACAAATAGAGGTGCCCGACCGATGCAACGTCCGTGACCTGATCACGTTACTGGAGGCGCATAAAGACCGCAGGGAATCACTGCTTGTCCACGTGAACGGCGAGCCCGCATGGAACATAACCATCTTAAAAGAAAACGATTCGGTGAAGCTGTTCCTGATGCTCGGCGGCGGTTGAAACCACAGCTTAAACCTGGCGTCGTCATCACAATTATGTCGATAACTTATACGGACATTATTAATTGAAGGGGGGCTAAAGTGGCTAAAAAAGAATACAAAACAACTTTCGATCAACTGATAGGCGACCTGCTGTCGGGTAAATCGTTCTATGACCTGATCGAGTGGAAAAGATTCGTTAATAAAGAGACTACGGCATTTATTGTTTCGGATGCTCAGAATGAAGTGCTGCATAAAGACGGTAATATGAATGTCCTGGGAACCTGGAAAGTAGCAGAGGACCTTGGTGTGGTGCAGAATATCAAAAATATCGTGGCCGCCTGTCGTAATAAAGAAATACCGGTATTCTGGATACGTCAGGCGTTTCTGTCAGAAGGTAAGGACCTTTTTCCGGGTACTTGCTTCGAAGCACTTATCAGCTATCTGCGCACCGCCGTGCCGACCATTATGCTTGACGGAAGCTGGGATATGGAGATTATCGATGAGCTCAAGGCCATAATAGGGCCCAAAGATATTGTGATACATAAACAGGCGCTTGGCGCTTTCGAAGGGACTAACCTGCAGACTTATCTTACCCACATGGGGATAAAAACAATCATTGTATGCGGATGCATACTTGACCAGTGTGTTGAGTCTACGATACGCACTGCGTGGGACCGCGGTTACCTGTCCGTACTGGTCAAGGATGCGTCGGCCGCGGGCAGCATGGAGGCTGCCGATATGGCATGCCAGAGAATGGGATTAATGATGGCGCCTGTAGTAGATACAAGCGAAGTTATCAGCTTAATAAACAGCCTGTAATGAGAAGTCCCAATACCAGACTATAATATGATAAAAAGCCTAAAACTCAGCCGTTGTCGTTAATCTAATTGTAGTATTGCGAATTAGTCTGAGGAGGGGAGTGCCTTGGGTTTCTGCAGCTCCATCTCTTTGCCGTCGCAGGTGATCGTGCCTGCCCCGGCCTTGGTGCACAGTACCTCGGTCCCGCAGACCTCGCACTTAAATCTCTTGCCAAGCTGGTTTGCCATGTTATCTCTCCTGTAAAGGTTTAAATACTTTTACTTCTTCTGTTCCATGGGCTGTCCGCAGCAGGTCACCTGCCCATTGCCGCCCTTGGTCACAATGAACTCGGAGCCGCACTTGCTGCAGATGTATTTCTTGCCGATCTGATTGGCCATTGTTAAATCCCTCCGGACTATTATTTTAGTCTCATTTTAGTCTTGATGCAAAGTGGAGCTACAGCTCCATCTCGTGGAAATCATCGGCCACTATCAATTTTGCTGCCGTCATCTTCTGTACATCCTCTGCTGTGATGCCGGGGATAGCCTCTTTGAGCACCAGCCCTTTGGGCGTAACCTCGATGAGGGCATAGTTGGTGACAATAACGTCCACGCACTCTTTGGCCGTCAACGGGTAATTACACACTTCCAGTATTTTAGGCTCGCCGCCCGGCGTGAAATGCTCCATGGCAACGATTAATTTGGCGGCGCCTACGGCGAGGTCCATCGAGCCGCCGATGTTACCGGTCTTGCCCAGGCCACGGGCTGGATTGTTCCATCCGGCCAGGTCGCCTTTGGCCGACACCTGAAGCGCGCCCAGCACCGCCACATCCATACGTCCGCCGCGGATCATAGCAAATGACGTTTCAACATTAAAATAACAACTTCCAGGTAACTCGTGCACAAACTGGCAGCTGGCATTGATACGGTCCTGGTCCTGCTCTCCTTCATCCGCCAGCGGGCCGCATTTCAGCATGCCGATCTCGGACTGGATAATGATGTCGCGGCCTTCTATCCAGTTGGAGACCAGCGTGGGTATACCGATACCCAAATTTACGTATGACCCATCCTCAAGCATATTGGCTATGCGCAGGGCGATCATCTCGCGCTCCAGCGGAGGCATCTCCGGTATAACAACTTTACTCATCTTGCTCATATCAAACTCCGGATATTTAGAATCTTATACGGAAGCTGAGTTAAACTCAGGCCTGCCTGTCTCCACCACCCGCTTTACAAATATACCGGGGGTGTGGATAAAATTGGGATCGAGTTCGCCGGCCTCTACCAGCGTTTCAACTTCGGCGATAGTTACTTTTCCGGCCATGGCCATGGCATTATTATAATTCTGTGCGGTGAATCGGTAGACAAGATTGCCCTCGCGATCGCCCTTCCATGCATGCACGAAGGCGAAATCCACCGGCAGCGCCAGTTCCAACAGACATTCAGCGCCGTTGAACACCCGCACTTCTTTGCCTTCAGCCACCACTGTACCCACACCGGTGGGCGTATAGAAACCGGGTATGCCGGCACCGGCGCAGCGCAGCTTCTCGACAAAAGTGCCGATGGGGTAAATCTCCAGCTTAATCTTACCGCCACGCACCGCCTGTTCGAAGGGATGCTGGGCGCCCTTGCTGGCCGATCGGGGGAAGGGGTAGTTGCAGATGGCCTTTTTTATCTGGCCGTTGGTGACCAGCTCGAGCATCTCTTCGTTGCCGGTCCCCACCTGCTGCACCACAACCGTGAGGTCTTTTACCCCTTTTTTGGCCAGCGCTTTCGTCAGTGCGGTTGGTTTGCCCGCGGTGAAAAAGCTGCCAAAAGCTATGGTAGCGCCATTCGGGATGTCTGCTATCGCCTCTTCTGGCGAGGCATAAGTCTTGTCCATGTCAGCGAGCCTCCATATTTAGACATATAGATATCTTCATTTTCTCTTCTTAACCGGATTCATTCGAAGCGCACTTTCAGGAGCTTTTCTTTCGCTTGGCTTTCTTGTGTTTCGCCGGTGAAAGAATGACGCCGTCGTCCGATAAACCCGACATCATCCTGGCATTGGCAGCAAGATGTTCTTTATTTGCTCCCAGATAATCTACCGCAGCATTGCTGATTTTCTCCGTAAGTTTCACCAGCATCTCACGCTCCTGCGGCGAAAGCACATAAAATACTCTCTCCATGGCATCTCTGATGCCGGGACCGAGATCTGTCAGCAACGTCAATCCCTTTGGCGTCATCTCCACTTCAACGGCACGCCGGTCGGTTTTGGACCTGCGCCGCGTGATTATTTTACGCTTGTGCAGCCTGTCCAGCAAGGGACTGACCGAGTGGGTTTCCAAAGGAAGCACGTGCGAAATCTCAGTGGGGCTTAAAGGTCTTTTCGCATAATAAAGCGCCTGCAACGTGGTCACCTGGGAAACAGTCAACAGGCCAGGGCGCAAACTCCTCTCCAGCGCCTTGGCCCATGTGTTCCAGGACTGAGCGAAGTTGACGACGACCCACATTTGCTCCGGAGAAGGCCCGACCTCAGTGATCTTTTTTACTTTTGGCATATTTCCTATCACTTCTTAAAAGTATTTTATTTATGATAACATCATGTAGCTGTGTACGTCAAAGATATACAATGAGATTTAAGTCTTGTCAATGTATTACAAAGTTGTATATATCCATAATGATTAAATTTATATTGACATTTTTAATGCGCATATAATACAATATTACCCTGAGATCGACAAGAGTGCGTGATGTTGTATTAAAATGCGATAGAATCTGAATTGTTCCCTGTCCAGTCAGGACCTAATAATTGTAAAGCGGAGGATTTTATGCACACTACACTGAGTTCTGAGAAAGGCTTGAAGGAGCTGACAACGCTTAGTCTTGAGGCCAACAGGACCAAATATGCCCTGCAGTGGAAGAAGGATGGTAAAAAAGTCGCCGGGCTGCTGTGTTCCTATATTCCCGAGGAAATCGTGCATGCGGCGGGCGTCCTGCCCTGGCGCGTTTTCGGCACCTGGCAGGCCGGCACTCCGCATGCCAACGAGTGGAGGCCCGCCGACACCTGTCTCTACTGTAATCATGTGCTGGAAGCGCTGCTCACGGACCGTCTGGAGTTCCTGGACGCGGTGGTGGCTACCGACTGGGACCAGGAACTTGTTCGGCTGTGGGACGTCTGGCGATATGTTGAGAAAACACCTGCCACTATCATCATAGACGTGCCGATTATCAACACCGACACCGCTGTTAAATTCCTCGCCCAGCAGTTCACTAAATTTTTAGGCGAGATGGAAAAACTGGCGGGGCGGCCTATAACGGATGACGATCTTAAGCGCAGCATCGCTGTGCTGGAAAGAACGCGGCATCTGGTAAAAAGGTTATATGAACTCAGGAACACGGAGACGCCGGCCCTCACGGGAGCGGAGATGCTGGGTATAACCACGGCGGCCATGCTGATGCCCAAGGAGGAATTCAACGAAAGGGTCGAGGCACTTTTACCGTTCCTGGAAAAGAGGAGGGTCCCTGCCGAGAAGTCCCGACCCAGGCTGCTTGTATCCAGCGACCGACTGGACAATCCGGGACATCTGGCGGCCATCGAAGAGACGGGGTGCATTGTAGCCATGGATGACCTGGATACCGGAAGCCGTCATTACTGGAGAACCATCGAGATCGGCTCAGCCAGCTCTCCGGTATTGCGACAGGAACTGGTATCAGCCCTGGCAAGGAGATACCTGATGCAGCCGGCCAGCCCCAGGATGATGAACTGGGAGGACCAGGTCGACCAGGTTGTCCACTGGGTGCGCGACTACAACATCCAGGGTGTAATCGAGCTCCCGCAGGGGTTCTCACGCTACCGCGAATTCCGGGCCAATTACTTCAAAAACAAACTGGAAGAGGCCGGCATACCGGTGATGTCTTACCGCAGGGAATACATCGTATCCAATGTAGGACAGATGAAGACCAGGGTCGGCGCATTCATTGAAATGATCGAGTCCAAAGCCTGAATATGACGCCTGGCGAATAATTAGAGGGAGAATGAAATGACTTGGCTTGAGCAGGAAATAGCAAGAAATCAGAAAAGGATAGATAAAATCAATGCAAATCCCGATTCCACAAAAATCAAGGCCAATAAATTGCTGTATGAGCTGGAGCGCGACCTGAGAATCGCGCAGCTTGAGGCCTGGAAAACGGGAAATAAGCCTTTAATAAACTCCGACCACCTTCCCCCGCTGGTTTACGCGCTGGGTGGCATCGGAATTGACTCCATGGGCGCTGCGGACAGGACCATGCTGGCGACCGAGTATTTCAATGTCCTGAGGTCAAACAACTTCCCGGATGACGCCTGCGACCGCACCATCGTAATCATCGCTCTCTGCGTGAGCAAAAACTTCCCGCCACCCAACTTCGTGATCGCCACCTCTTTCGCCTGTCCCATGGAGTGCGTATCCCCCAAAGCCATCGGAGAGTATTTCAACATGCCTGTCTTCCACATAGACACCACTCTGGAGATCACCGACGCCGGCCTGACATATGTGACGGACCAGCTTGGCGAGATGATCGAGTTCGCTGAGGCCAAGGTGCCGGGCATCAAATACAGCGAGGAGAGGCTCTTATATGCCCTTGAATACGACACGATTGCCCATAATTGCGCTAAAGAGATACATAAGCTGAGGAAAAGGGTGCCCTGTCCCCTGGCCGGACAGGATGCCTTCCGCCTGCCCAGGATCCCGTCCATGTACCCGGATCCCAAGAAGGGCGCAGAGTACTGGAAACAGTTCTCCGAGGAGATGCAGGAACGTGCGGAAAAGGGTTACGGCGTGCTCCCCGATGAGAAGCTCAGGTTCCTCTGGGCCGTGACCGGTCCCTTCTATTTCAATCCTTTTGATATCCTGGCTAAAAGGGGAGTGGCTGTGCCGGCGCTTCAATTCGGCGTTATGAGCCGCTGGTTCGGCGCTGAATACGGCCTTTTCGGCGATGAGAAGGAATACGGGCGGAAATTGAAGCCACTGGAGGAGCTGGCCCGCTTCCTGAACGGCAATACCTGGGCCGGCGTTGGACACCGCTGGGTGGACAGCACCGTGAACATGGCCAAGGACCTCAAGTGTGACGGCATCATTTATTTCCTGCAGCTGGGCTGCAGCGCCAGCGGCGGCGTCTCACGCCTCGTCGCTGAAAAAGCCGAGCGTGAGCTGGGCATACCGACACTGATGCTCGAGGGAAGGCAGCTCGATCCCTTCTATAAGAGCCAGCAGGAATCGGAAGAGGAGATGAACGCCTTCATCGACCTCTGCCTGGAAAAAAAGAAGTCAAAGTCCAAGTAAGTTACTCCTTATAAACAAGAATGCCCCGCCTTCATCAGGCGGGGCATTCTTGTTTAAGCTACTTCCGATTTATTATTTTCGTTGAATGCCGGTATCCTCAAACCGGCACAGGATTATTGAAGAACCCTTTACGATTTCTTCGATAACCTGTCTGGCACTTACCACGTCCTTTATCAGGCCGACGGCGTCGTTGACACTGACCACTCCCTGCAAGGTGTCACCCAGACAAAAAGTCGGGTACATGCGGCTAACCAGATAGCCGGGCTTGGTCATGGCATGATTTTCCTGAAGGTTGTAAAGGTCGCCCAGCGGGGCATGCCCGAGTTCCATCTCATGAAATTTCTGACTGAACTCATTCTTGACAGCCCTGACCATTGATACTCCCAGATTCTTGCCCAGCACTATCGTGTCGGCCCCGGTTGCCTTTATCACGACGTCCTTCACGTTCTGGTGAGCATCGCTTTCACGGGTCGCCAGGAACCTGGTCCCGATGAACGCCGCCTCTGCCCCCAGCGCCAGGGCCGCCATGAATCCGCGGCTGTCCACAATACCTCCGCCGGCGATGACCGGTATCTTCACTGCATCGGCCAGCTCGGGCACAAGGCACATGGTTGTATGGTCATCGTTGCCCAAATGCCCACCGCCCTCATAGCCCTCGGCTATGACGGCATCGACGCCTTCCGCCTCCGCGCGTTTGCCGTGTTTTACCGTGGTTACGGTCTGAAATACTATTACGCCTTTGTCCTTCAACTCTTTGGTATAGACCTGGGGAGCGCCCATGGAGACGACAGCCACCGGCACCTTCTCTTCGATCACTACGCGCACGAAGGCATCGCTGAACTTCTTGGCATCTCCCATGCCTATGGCAATATTGACGGCAAAAGGTTTATCCGTGATGCTCCTGACCTTTTTTATCTGGCTCCTCAGCCTCTCGCCGACCTCTTTCTCATCGTTGGCCGGCGTCTTCTGACCTGCATTTGGGCCGAGCGTTCCCAGGCCTCCCGCCGCCGAAACGGCGGATACCAGGTCGGCCCCGCTGATCCAGTTCATAGGCGCCTGAATTATGGGATACTCTATGCCGAGCATCTGGCTGATTCTGGTCTTAATCATGGGGTCTCCTAAGTTTTATTCATTGCCGGCAGCCGGTGAAATCAGGCAATGACCTTATCCTTTTTCAGTTTCTTGATCCTATCCTCTTTATAACCGATCCCCGTCAGTATCTCATCGGTATGCTGTCCCAAAGCCGGCGCCGCGCTTTTGATCTGCGAAGGGGTATCGCTCATTGTCCAGGGCAATGCCGTTACCTTGACTTTGCCGGCTACAGGATGGTCCATTTCCTTTATCGCGCCCACGGCTTGAATCTGAGGGTGCATGGCGCCCCCGTAAAGCGTCTCGTAGTCATATATGGCTGAGCCCATTCCACCGATCTCATCGATCATAGTGATCATCTCTTCGCTGGTCTTATCCAGGAAATATGTTTCGAACAGCGGCTTCATCTCCTGTGCGTCGCGTCCCAGGCCGATGGCACGCAGACCCTTATACTTGAACCAGGGGTCCTGCAGCAGTTCTCCCAGCCCGACCCGTTTGAGAAACTCGACCCAGCTTTCAAGGGCTGCATCGATACCCTTTCCCGCCCTGGCCAGCACTGAGAAAACAATTGATCCATCTTTGGTTTTATAGCCGTGCTCGGCATGATCATAGGGGCCTGTCAGATACCAGCCGCCGTAAGTATCGGGATTGCAGAAAGCCTGTATCCAGTGAGCGCCCATCTGTATCATGGACCTCAACTTGGCGATGCCAACCTTCTGCCCCACACCGGTTTTGCCCTTGTAATAAAGGGCGGCCAGTATGCCACTCAATGCATGGAATGCGGTGGACGCCTCTACGCAATCGGACCCGACGCGCACGGGTTCCTCTCCGGGCTCGCCCAGGAACTGAATGTACCCGGCCAGGCCCTGCAACTCGAGTTCGGAGGCATGCCTGTTCTTATAACATCCCGTCTCGCCGAAGCTTGATATAGAGCAGTAGATGATATTGTGATTGATGCGCTTGATATCCTCATACCCGACTCCGAACCTGGACGCAGCGCCGGCATCGAAGCTCTCGATGAAGACGGATGCCCCTTTGACCAAGTCGTAGACTATCTGGCGTCCCTCCGGTTTGGTGAGATCAA
>JAQTLG010000049.1:0-1371 GCA_028715025.1 Dehalococcoidia bacterium
GCCCCCTGGCTTCATCAATTTCACATTAAGTCAAAAATGGCTGGCCGGCCAGGTGGACGTTATCTGCCGGGCCGGCGAGGCCTATGGCAATATACAACTCGAGGATAAAAGCGTTCAAATCGAGTTCGTCAGCGGTAACCCGACTGGTCCTCTGCATGTGGGACATGGGAGGGGAGCCGTACTGGGCAGCACGCTGGCCAACGTCCTCAAAGCGGCCGGCTACAAGGTTTCCACCGAATATTACATCAACGATGCCGGCAGTCAGCTCGATGCATTCTACCGTTCATTATATGCCCGCTACCAGGAGAGACTTGGCAAAGAGGCCGAGGTGCCGACCAACGGGTATCACGGAAATTATCTGGTGGACCTCGCCGGGGAGCTCGTCCAGAGATACGGCGATAAGTTCGCCGCTATGCCGGAGGAACGTGCCATAGAGGAGATCGGCCGGATAGGTATAGAGAGGGAGATGCAGCAGATCAAACAGGACCTTGAGACGCTGGGAGTGACCTTCGATGTATGGTTCAGCGAGCAGAGCCTGTTTAAGAGCGGCAGGTATGACAGTACCATCCAGATGCTGCGCGACGGGAATTACATAGCGGATAGGGAGAACGCGACCTGGTTTACATCGTCCACACTGGGGGAGGATAAAGATAATGTACTGGTGCGCTCCGATGGCACACCAACTTATTTTGCCTCGGATATCGCCTATCATTACGATAAATTTGCCGTGAGGAAGTTCGACAACGTAATCGACATCTGGGGGGCCGATCATCAGGGCCATGTACAGCGCATGAAGGTAGTATTGAACGCGCTGGGCATCGATCCCGAGAGGCTCGAGATAATCATATGTCAGCTCGTAACGTTAAGGCGCGGCAAGGAAGCCGTTAAAGTTTCCAAGAGGAGCGGCGATATCATAACCCTGCGCGAGCTGCTGGAAGAGGTCGGTCCCGATGCCTGCCGCTTTGTCTTCCTCTCCCGTTCGGCAGACAGCCAGATGGACTTCGACCTGGAACTGGCCATTAAGCAGTCCGCCGACAACCCGGTCTATTATGTGCAGTATGCGCACGCCCGTATAAGCAGCATATTGCGCAACGCGGCTGAGAAAGGGATCGATTTTACGAAGGGCAATACAAGCCTGCTGACATTAGAGCCCGAATTAACGCTGATACGTAGCATGGTCAGGATGCCGGAGATAATCGAGACCGTTGCGCTGTCGCGTCAGCCGCATCACCTGCCGTTTTATGCCCAGGACCTTGCTACGGTCTTCCACTCTTTTTATAAACAGTGCCGGGTCATATCGGAAGACGCTGATCTCACGGCGGCCAGGTTGAAGCTGGTACTGGCTGCACAAATAGTCCTGGCCAGGACGCT
>JAQTLG010000049.1:1471-8966 GCA_028715025.1 Dehalococcoidia bacterium
CCCAGGACCTTGCTACGGTCTTCCACTCTTTTTATAAACAGTGCCGGGTCATATCGGAAGACGCTGATCTCACGGCGGCCAGGTTGAAGCTGGTACTGGCTGCACAAATAGTCCTGGCCAGGACGCTGCACCTGATGGGAATGACGGCGCCCGACAGCATGTAATATGCCCGCAATGACATAATAAAAAGTCCATGCAATGACGTTGTGTGCAAGGTCATTGGTTTGTAGCTGCAAATACATTTGTGATACACTTTTCCCCTGTTATGAAGAAACGGGTTTTCTCCGGCGCGCGTCCAACCGGCAGGCAGCACATCGGCAATTACATCGGGGCTATTCAAAACTATGTCAAATTGCAGGATGATTATGATTGCATCTACTGCATCGTCGATTTGCATGCGCTGACAACGCTTGAAAGCACGTCCGAGCTTCAGCAGAACATTTTCGAGATGACACTTGACTGGCTGGCAGCCGGCATCGATCCCAAAAGGTCTATCATATTTGTGCAGTCACATGTTCCAGAGATAACCGAGTTGTTCACACTGCTGGGCATGCTCACGCCGCTCGGCTGGCTGCTGCGTGTCCCGACCTTCAAGGAGAAGGCCAGGATGCAGCCGCAGAATGTGAACTACGGCCTGGTCGGTTATCCTGTTCTGATGGCCGCGGATATCATGCTTTATAAGTCGGACGCCGTGCCGGTGGGCGAGGACCAACTGCCCCATCTCGAGATGACCAGGGAGATAGTGCGCCGATTCAATTACATCTTCGGCGAAACGTTCCCCGAGCCGCAGGCCAAGCTGACCAACTTCCCTATGGTGCGCGGCCTCGACGGCGGCCAGAAGATGGGCAAGTCATATAACAACCACATCGAGTTGGCCGCTACCCCTGAGGAGACACTGGAGCGGGTGAAGACAGCCGTGACCGACCCTGCCAGACAGCGCCGCAACGATCCCGGACACCCGGAGGTCTGCAACGTTTTCAGCCTGCACAAATTCTTCAATGAGTCTCGTATTCCTGAGATCGAGGCGCAGTGCAGGGTGGCGGGGATAGGCTGCGTCGATTGCAAGAAACTGCTGGCTTCAGGGATCAACGACAGCCTCAAGGATTTCCGTGAGAAACGAGCGAAGCTGGAGAAGGACCCCGATCATATTTATGACATCCTGGCCGACGGCGCCAGGCGTGCCCAGGCCATAGCATGCAAGACCGTCGGCGAAGTTAAGCTCAAAATGGGCCTCAGCAGGCATGACTGAGAAGCCATGCGTTACACTCCCCACATCCGTGCAGGGGCAGTCCGCCTATCAGGTGGGCAGGCAGGCAGCTGCCGAAGCGGGCAAGATACTGCGGCAGCGTTTCGGCCGTCATAACGCAACAAGGGTAAAGGGCAAGCGTGATCTGGTAACCGAAGCCGACCTGCTGTCAGAAAAAATCGTACTTGAAATCATCACCGCCGCTTTCCCCGAACACGGGATCATGTCCGAGGAAGCCGGGATCAGGCGGGAGGGCAGCGAATATACCTGGATCATCGATCCCCTGGACGGTACCAACAACTACCATTACGGGATTCCTCTGTTCTGTGTAAATATCGCCCTGGCCCGGCGCAATGAGGTATTGATGGGAATTACCTTCGATCCCATGCGCAATGAAATATTTCGTGCTGTCAAAGGCAGAGGCGCTTATCTGAACAATAAAAGAATCAGGGTGGCGGATGTCGCCAACCTGGAGGACGCCGCCGTTGGCGTGGACCTTGGCTACGACGCGGAAAGGAGCAAAGATCTATTGGAAACGGCAATGCAGTTGTGGCCGAAGATACACTGCATGAGGTTGATCGGCTCCTCCAGCCTGGGAATGGCCTATGTGGCCGGCGGGCGGCTGAGCCTTTATTTCCACAGAAGCCTCTATCCGTGGGATTCGGCCAGCGGATTGTTGCTGGTCAGGGAAGCTGGTGGAGAGGTGACAGATTACAGCGAACGCCCTGCCACTTTCCATGATAGGGAGATCATCGCCGCCAATCCCCGACTCGGCCGCGTATTCAGAGACTGGCTGGGGCAGAAATAGCTATTTCCTGCGGCGTCGTGCCAGGAACTTCTTAATCCTTTTGAGGGCCTCTTCGATCTCCGGCATCGAGGTTGCATAACAACAGCGCACGTAGCCCTGCCCGCATTTTCCGAAAACCGAGCCGGGCACCACCGCCACCTTCTCCTCCGTCAGCAACTCCTCGGCAAACTCCTCCGACGTCATGCCGGTCGATGTTATATTGGGGAAGGCGTAGAAAGCGCCCTTCGGTTCGAAGCAGGAGAGTCCAAGCTCTCTGAATCCTTTTACGATAACATGCCGGCGCCTGTCATACTCGGCAAGCATGTTTTCGACTTCCTGGTTGTTAGCATCCTTCAGCGCTTCCACGGCGGCCAGTTGTCCCATGATGGGGGCGCACATCATAGTGTACTGGTGTACCTTGAGCATGGCCTCGGTAATCTCTGAGTTGGCCAGGGAAAATCCGACGCGCCATCCCGTCATTGCGAAAGCCTTGGAGAATCCGCCGATCAGAACGGTTCTATCCTTCATACCCGGCAGCCCCGCCATACAGGTATGCTCCATATCGTAGGTAAGGCGGGCGTATATCTCGTCTGAAATCACCAGCAGGTCGTGTTCGTTGGCAATTTTGGCTATTTCAAGCAGCAGCTTTCTCGGCATGACCGCCCCGGTGGGGTTGGATGGAAAGCTAAGCAGTATAGCCTTGGTCTTGCGCGTCAGCTTCTTTTTTATATCAACAGGCATCAGCTCAAAATTGTTTTTCTCGTAGGTCGGTACAAGCACAGGCACGCCCCCCGCCAGGGACACGCAAACCGGGTAGGCCACGTAATGCGGATCGGACATGATGACCTCGTCACCCGGATCGATAATGGCCCTGAATGCCAGGTCAAGCGCTTCGCTGCTGCCCGTGGTCACTAAAATCTCCGAATTCGGATCATAATTGAGGTTATAGAATTTGTGGTGGTATTTTGCGATGGACTCTCTCAACTCGGGTATGCCCCGGTTGGAGGTGTACATGGTGAAGCCCTTTTCGATTGCCGTGATGCCGGCCTCGCGCATAGGCCAGGGTGTCACGAAATCAGGTTCGCCCACTCCGAGCGAGATGGCGCCGTCTATGGAGGATAGCAGGTCGAAATATTTCCTGATGCCCGACGGTGATATATCCCGTGCCTTTTTGGATATATGTTTACATTTGTTTTTTTTAATATGATGCGTCATATGGAGTCTCCTGTAAGGGTGATGACGTGTGGAGGTCAGGCTACAACGCCCAACCGCCGGGGTTCGCCGTCATCCTCGAAGATGACACCGTCCTCTTTGTATTTCTTGAGTATGAAATGGGTTATCGTGCCCTGGACGGTCTCCATGGGCGCCAGTTTTTCGGAGACGAAAATGGCAATCTCCTGCATGGTTTTGCCGGCTATGAGAATGGCCAGGTCGTAGGTGCCGGATGCCAGGAAGACCGATTTGGCCTGGGGGAAGCGATAGATTCGTTCGGCGATAGCGCCGAAACCTGTGTCACGCTGCGGGACCACCTTTACCTCAACCAGCGCCCACACCTGTTCTTCACCGAGCTTGGACCAGTTGATGACCGTCTTGTACTTGACGATAGTGCCGTCCTTCTCCGCCTTTTTGATAATCTTCTGCACATCATGGACGGGTACGCCGGTCATTTCGGCGATCTGATCGTAGGTCAGCTTGGCATCCGTTTCTAGTGCCTCGAAGATTTTCTTTTCGTTCTCCATAACGCCTCCTCGAACAGCCTGAATTTTCGGGTAACTCGTATTATAACAAAACAAAACCCGTCATTGCGAGGAGCGTAGCGACGCGGCAATCTGCTGTTGAGATGATATTCCACACAAGATTGCTTCGCTACGCTCGCAATGACGTGAAAGGAAAGGATCCGCAATGACGGTATGATGGAATTGTGTTGTTATGCGAGTGAGGGCTTCTGTTTGTGCCAGGGGGTGGCCTGCTCGTAGGCAAAGGCGGCGCGCAACAGGGTCTCTTCGCCAAAGTGCTTGCCTATGAACTGCATACCCACAGGCAGGCCGTCTGCAAATCCGGCGGGAATGGAGATCGCCGGAACTCCCGCGATGTTGATGGGCAATGTGCAAATATCGCTGAGGTACATTTGCAGCGGATCGTCAGACTTCTCACCGATCTGGAAGGCTACGGTGGGCGATGTGGGCGTGACCAGGACATCGTATTTCTCAAAGGCGCGGTCGAAATCACGCTTGATCAGAGTGCGAACTTTCTGTGCCTTCAGGTAATAGGCATCGTAGTAGCCGGCGGAGAGGGCATAGGTGCCGAGCATGATACGCCGTTTGACCTCCGCGCCGAACCCGAACTGCTTGGTCTTCTCCATCGATTCCCACATGCTGGTGGTCTCACGATAGGAGTAGCCGTATTTCACACCGTCGTAGCGCGCCAAATTGGCCGATGCTTCCGAAGGAGCGAGGATATAATAGGCGGCCAGGCCGTACCTGGTATTGGGCAGGGAGACGTTCCACTCGACCAGGGCCCCCAGTTCTGCAAGCTTCTTGGCTGCGGTCTCTATCGCCTTACGGACAGCTGGCTGCATGCCCTCGACAAGGTACTCGCGCGGTACGCCGACTTTCAGTCCTTTGATATCTGTTTTCAGCGCTCTGGTATAGTCGGGCACCTCCAGCGGCACAGTGGTGGAATCGCGTTTATCATGTCCAGAGATGACGTTCATTATCAGCGCGGCATCGGTCACGTCCTTGGCCAGAGGCCCGATCTGGTCCAGCGAGCTGGCGAAGGCCACCAGCCCGTAGCGGCTGACGCGTCCGTAGGTGGGTTTGAGCCCTACAACACCGCAGAACCCTGCCGGCTGGCGTATGCTGCCACCGGTGTCGGAGCCCAGCGCATAGATGCAGGCGTCGGCGGCGACCGCCGCGGCTGAGCCGCCGCTACTCCCCCCAGGCACACAGTCCAGCTTCCAGGGATTGTGGGTGGTGAAGAAGGCCGAGTTTTCCGTGGAGGAGCCCATGGCGAACTCATCCATATTGGCCTTGCCCACCATTACAGCATTGACCGAATTGAGCTTTTCTATCACGTGGGCATTGTAAGGCGGGACGAAGTTCTCCAGCATTTTGGAGCCGCAGGTGGTGGTGATGCCCCTGGTGCACATGTTGTCCTTGATGATGGCAGGCACGCCCGTCAGGGGGCTGCACCTGCCCTCAGCAATAGCCTTGTCAGCTGCCGCAGCGCTTGCCATCGCCTGTTCGGCAGTAATGCGCATGCAGGCACGGATCTTGCCGTCGATGGATTCGAGGTATTTTAGAACGGCACGCGTCAGCTCGACTGAAGAGAATTTTTTCTCTTTGAGCAGGGTGTGAGACTCGTGGATGGTCAGGTGGTGAAGGTCGTTCATGGGTTACTCCAGGACTGCATTGACCTTGAAGCAGTTCTCTTCGCAGTCAGGCGCATTGGCCAGGACATCGTCGACCGGCAGGGAAGGTCCGGCCTCGTCCGGGCGGTAGATGTTCTCCAGCGCTATCGATTGCGCGGTGGGCGGAAGGCCCTCGGTATCGGCCTGGCTTAAGATATCGAAGTTCTCCAGTATATTGGAGAGCTGGTTGCGGAACTTCTCCACCTCGGCATCGGAGATGCCCAGTCTGGCCAGGAGAGCGATGTGTCTTACTTCTTCGTCCGTTAGTTTCATCGGCGTGCATTAAGATTCTATGCCCGAGTTGGTAGATAAGGATTATAACATAAATGAATCCGTATGGTGACTGGCACTGTCCCGCTCTCGCCCATCACGCGGCCAAGACAACATGCAGTTCTTAAATTTCACACGGGTTCAGGGATTGCCGTAGCCGCAGATAGAGGCATTTATTTTGATTGTGCCGTTATCTGAAGGGGCCTTGGCCGGGAAGGTAAAGTCATCGAAAAGGGACTTTAAGTAAAAGGCCTTCTGTGTACCCGACCCGTTCATCACAACACCTGTTGTATCTGTATTGAAAGCGAGCCAGTATGTTCTCCCTTTGGATATCGACACAGGCGGGATATTGATGGTATTCCACGTGTTGGCTGCGCAGGCCGTGGGCTGATCGTTTGAGCTCAGCTTGTTCACAGGATGGTCGGATGCTGGGTCATGATCATAGATGGCGGCTTTGGCCGATCCTGACACTGAGCTATAGACCCTGATCAAATCAGCTCTTCCGTCGCGGTCGGCCGTGAATTTAATGTAGTGCACATTGTCCTTGCCGCTGGAGTTCTTATTTGACGTGGACAGTTCGCTGCCCAGTATTTTAGTCATGATAACGGGAGGAGTTATCCCGGCGGGTGGCTTCAGCTTTTCGCTGATCCACAGCGGGATCTGGTCGTTAGCTTTATCATCGGTTATCCTTTTTTGATTTCCCCCATCGGTATTCATGATATAGATGTCGTCATTTCCACTAATATTGGAATGGTATACGATTTTGGTGCCGTCGGGGGAGAAGCAGGGATAATAATCTTTGGCGCTGTTGAATGTGATGCGTTGCTGATTTTTTCCGTCGGCGTCCATGGTATATATCTCTGGATTGCCGTCACGATCGCTGACAAAGACTATTGTTTTAGCGTCCGGCGACCAGCGCGCTAGCCCGTCATAGCCCTCATCTGTGGTAAGCCTTAACTGGTTGCTGCCGTCGGCACCCATGACGTATATCTCATAGTTGCCGTCGCGGTCTGTATAGAATACGATTTTATCTCCCGCAGGTGACCAGCGTGGCCTAAAATCGTTGGGTTTACTCACTGTCAGCCGCTGGAGATTGCCGCCATCGGCGTCCATAACATAGATCTCGTTATTACCATCCCGGTTGCTGACAAACGCTATTCTCTTGTTGCCGGCTGACCAGTCAGGCTGCTGATCGGCGAAATTATTTTTAGTCAGATTGGTATCGTTCGATACGTCTGCATCTATGCTGTATATCTCATTATTTTTATCGCGGCTGGTGCAAAAATATAATTTTTTCAGGTCCGCAGACCAGCTCGATTGCACATTGAAATATTTGCTCGTATTGTCGTGAGCGGTGAATAGTTGCGGATCCGATCCGTCCGGATTCATAACCCAAACCTGCCAGGTACCATCACGATAGCTATCAAAGATGATGGTGCCCCGCCCTGAGGAACCGGTCAGCATGCCGGGCATTATCGCGAAAACAAAGACGGCAACAGCGTAAACGGCTGTTAGCCCGATGCCGGTCCAGAGCATAGCCTTCGCTTTGCCGGGCTCTTTAGATTTATTCATGAACCAGGCGAGCAGACCGCCTATGAAAGCGAGCAATACAGGGGCCAGCCACCACAGTCCCGAGGGTACTTTGACGTCACGATGGGGTGTTTCTTTACCAGTATCGGTTGCAGCGGATGGAGTGATTATCGCCTTTTTTGTTACGGGAGGCACACTTGTGGCAGGGGTCACAGCGGCTGCTGTCTGCGGTTGCGCCACCGGTACATCCGGG
>JAQTLG010000050.1 GCA_028715025.1 Dehalococcoidia bacterium
GAGGCATCAGCACCGAGGCACTTTTTACACCTTTTGATGCGGTAGAGTTGTGGCGGTTGAGCTTTCATCCTGACGGCAATTTTTCCGAACGCTCTCCCAACCCGTTGGAAGAGGGAGCTCTTGATCGCCTTTCAGAGACTGTCATAAAAAGAAAACTAGACTTCGGCCTTGCTTTTGATGGAGATGCCGACAGAGCAGTTGCGGTGAATGAGAAGGGTGAGATGGTGCCTCCTGATGCACTGGGGGGGATAATTGCAATGCACTTTCTGAAAGAATCTCCCCGTGCCGTTGTCCTCCATGATCTGCGAACGTCCCGGGCGGTGCCTGAACTGATTAAGGCGGCCGGTGGGTGGCCGGTGCGTAGCCGTGTGGGACATGCATTCATTAAACGTGCCATGCGTGAGCATAATGCTATATTCGCGATGGAGCTCTCGGGACATTATTACTACTCAGATCTACATTACACCGATAACGGCCTGCGTACTCTTGTCGAATTGATCAACATTGTTTCGGCCCAGGACAAACCACTTTCCCAACTGATCAAACCATTCCACCGATACCCTACCAGTGGCGAGATCAACTTGAAGGTTGTTAATCGGGGAAAGGTGCTTACCGCTCTGAAAAATAAATATCGTGAGGAGAATATCGATCACCTCGATGGTCTCTCCGTGGACTGTCCCGATTGGTGGTTCAATGTCCGTGCTTCCCAAACCGAATCAATACTGCGCGTCAATATAGGCGCTACGAACCATGATCTGCTTGCAGAAAAACAGCAGGTTTTACTTGAGCAGATTAATGACATCAACCAATATACAAGTCAGGTAAGACTCTAAAAAACAAATTGATAAGTGCCAAGGAGGGAGTTATGAAAAGGATAGCAATCAACGGGCTGGGACGTATAGGCCGCATGGTACTGAGGCATTATGTGGCAACACGTCCGAAAGACATTGAACTCGTTGTAGCAAACGATCTGGTACCTACGGATGATTTAGCCTATCTTATCAAATACGACTCGGTTCATGGTAAGCTGACTCTCCCTGTTACCGCAGAGAAAGACGAAATTCATGTTGGTGACGTCACCGTGAAAATTACTGCGGTAAAAAACCCGGCTCAGTTGCCATGGAAAAAGCTTGGTATCGATATAGTTATTGAATCTACCGGCCACTTTACTAAACGTGAACTGGCCGCCAACCATCTTGAGGCAGGAGCAAGGAGGGTCATTATCAGCGCCCCAGCCACAGATGCAGATGTCACGATAGTTGTCGGGATAAATGAAAACAAATTTGATCCAAAAAATCACCATGTAATATCTATGGCGTCCTGCACAACAAACTCACTGGTTCCACCGCTTAAGGTACTGATGGACAACTTTGGCATCGAGCGAGCTATGGCAACTACCGTACACGCCTACACGGTCAGCCAAGCGCTTGTGGACAGGCCGGATAAGAAACGGAACAGGGGACGGGCAGCTGCTGTATCTTTAGTTCCCAGCACTACTGGATCCGATATTGCAACCACGTTAGTTCTTCCTGAACTCAAGGACAGGCTTCGAGCTCTGGCTATTCGTGCACCTATTCCAGATGGCGCTATCACTGATATAGTCGCCGATCTGAAGAAATCTGTCACAACCGAGCAGGTCAATGCTACTCTCAAGGCAACTGCCGAAGGTCCCTTGAAGGGTGTCCTCGGATACACCGAAGAGGATCTGGTATCAGCCGATATTATTGGTGATACCCATTCGGGTATCGTTCATGCTCTTTCTACACAGGTGGTTCAAGAGAGCATGGTTAAGCTTCAGGTCTGGTATGACAACGAGTTCGGATACTCAAAACGCCTGCTGGACGTAATAGAGCGGTTAGATCTCTAAATACTGTATCTATGATACCTATTGAGATTGTCCGTGGCTCTTCGCAGTGCGGGTCGATCGATGGTAAAAGCAAATCAACTCGATTGAAGAAGATGAGTCTTGAAGGCGAAACCATGAATGAACAGATACCCGTTGGCAGGCCAATCTACAGTCTTTTCCCTACGGACATTGAGGGGGTTGATTCCTTGACCGAGCTTGCCCTGGATATGCGATGGTCGTGGAATCATGCCACCGACGATGTATGGCGTAAGCTTGATCCCGAACAGTGGGAACTCACACATCATCCTTCTGTCGTCCTGCAAACGGTTTTGCGGGGTCAACTCAGGAGCGCATTTGCAGATCCCAGCTTCCGTAAGAACGTCAATGACCTCGTCAAAAAGAAGCGGCGCGCAGAAGAATCGCCTGCTTGGTTTCAACAGAGCCAACCGCAGTCTCCTCTAACTCATGTCGCGTATTTCAGTATGGCATTTATGTTGAGCGAAGCTCTCCCGATCTATTCAGGGGGCTTGGCAATGTGGCTGGCGATCAGCTCAAGGCTGCCAGCGATCTGGGAGTGCCTGTGGTCGGAATAGGTCTGCTTTACCAGCAAGGATATTTCCGCCAAGTGATCGATAAGGACGGAGCTAAAATAGCAACCAAACTGGGGCTTTTAGAATATATTTTGCCCAGGGTTAATTCTCTGCTCATTGGCGGCGGTATGGCAGCCATGTTTTTAAAGAGCCAGGGCTACGGAGTAGGAGCCTTAGCTGTAGAGAATGATATGCTTGACCACGCACTTAAACTTGGGGAAAAGGCGAGATCGCTTGGAGTTAGGCTGCTGCTTCCTTTTGATCTCCTCGTCGCTCAAAAGCTGGATGTTGGCTCGATAGCCCATATGGTATCAATAGATCATGTTCCTGAAGGGTGGGTGATAGCTGACATTGGGCTAAAAACCATCGAGACATTTACTAAGGAGCTGAATGGATGCAAGACCGTTTTCTGGGAAGGGCCCTTGGAGTGTTCGAGATTTCCCAGTTTGCGGAGGGAATACGCAGCATGGCCAGGGTCCTCGGTAATCTTAAGGCTACTACGGTGATTGGTGGCGGCTCGACCGCCGAGGCAGTAGAAGAAATGAGATTGACAGACAAGATGTCATATGTATCTACGGGCGGAGGAGCTTTACTTGAACTTTTGCAGGGTAAAGTGCTACCCGGAGTTGCTGTGTTGCAGGATAAATAGTCAGAGGACGAGAGAAATCTCTGGTGTAATTATAAAGTTGCATTTCGGAATGAAAAAATGATCACGTGAAAAGGAGATGAATATGAAAAGGATTGGCATATTGACCAGTGGGGGTGACGCTCCCGGCATGAATGCCTGTATCCGGGCAGTGGTACGTAATGTCCTGGACAACGGGATGGAGTCGATAGGCATAAAACGAGGCTATACCGGCTTAATTGAGGGTGACATGGTAGCTCTGGATAGGAAATCTGTAGCTAATGTGATACACCGGGGTGGAACTATGCTCGAAACATCACGCTGTCCTGAATTCACGACCCCTGAGGGCAGGGCAAAGGCGATAAAGGCACTGAAAGAAGCAGAAATCGACGGCCTAGTTTTACTGGGTGGAGATGGCACTTTTCGCGGCGGGGCGCTCCTGGCTAATGAGTGTAGCGTTAGCATTAGCGGCGTACCAACTACCATAGATAACGATGTATACGGGACTGACTACACCGTAGGTTTTGATACGGCAGTTAATACGGCACTCGAGGCTATTGACCGCATTCGCGACACTGCCCTTTCACATGAACGGCTCTTCTTTGTAGAAGTGATGGGACACCATACGGGATTCATCGCCTTGGAAAGTGGTATCGCCGGTGGTGCAGAAGAGACGATTACACCTGAAACTGGAAACACTGACGATCTCTGGACAAGATTGAGGGAGAGCTTTGAGCATGGAAAGAAAAGTGCCATCGTAGTAGTAGCCGAAGGTGATCAGCCCGGCCATACCTTTGCGATTGCTCAAGAGGCAAAAGATAAACTTAAGATTGAATCCAGAGTGTGTATCCTAGGTCACGTCCAACGCGGTGGTTCGCCAACGGCACATGACAGGGTCCTTGCCAGTAATCTGGGTTCTGCCGCAGTCAGCGCTTTGTTAAAGGGTAAAAGCGGTTACATGGTCGGCCAGGTAAAGAATGAAATAGTCTATACGGCGTTGGCGCATACCTGGGGAAAGAAAAAAGCACTTAGTACGCGGCTTGAGGAATTGGCCAGCCTGCTTTCCGCATGAAAGAGGGTTTACATGCTACAAGCTCGTCAATTTCCAGACTTATCTAAAGAAGGATACAAGAGCTACAAATGCAGATATTTTCAGGGGAGGGGAATCAATGAAACAATCAAGGTTATATACCAGACGCACCAAAATAGTATGCACTGTCGGCCCAGCCACCAGCTCAACGTCGATACTTGTGAAATTAATCAAGGCAGGTATGAATGTTGCCCGACTTAATCTCTCCCACGGCACTCTAGCTGAACACGCCCATCTTGTGCAGACTCTAAGAAACCTGAGCCGGCGCCTGGGAGTAGAGATTGCCATTCTTATAGACTTACCCGGTCCCAAATATCGTACAGGAAAGCTGAAAGGTGACCGAGCCATACTAAAAAAGGGTGCTCAACTGGTACTCACTACGCGGCAAATAGAAGGAGATGCTGCAAGAGTATCAGTAAACTTGCCCAATCTCTCTAAAGATGTAAAACCCGGGGATACCGTTCTTCTTGCTGATGGAGCGATGCAGCTTAAGGTGCAACACATAAATGGAAGTGAGGTGAAGTGCCTGATCACGGCCGGTGGTATACTCACCGAAGGCCGAGGCCTTGTAGTGCCAGGGATGCATACTTCTGGCCCATTCGTTAACGAGGTTTTACGTGAAAAACTTCTTTTTGCTATCACTCATCAACCTGATTATGTGGCATTGTCGTTTGTTGCAAGTACGCAAGATATAGATGATGTGAGATCCTTTCTTCGGGAGAATAGCGCTGAAATACCCATTATCGCCAAGATAGAGCGCGGCGAGGCAGTGAGGAATTTTAGTAGCATTTTAGCCAGCAGTGACGGGGTAATGGTTGCCAGGGGAGACCTTGGAGTCGATATCCCTCTTGAGAAGGTGCCCCTGGTGCAAAAAGAGATAATCAAGGAGTGTAACCGCTCTGGAAAACCGGTAATTATCGCCACTGAGATGCTCAAGTCGATGGTGAAATCAATGCGCCCGACCCGGGCTGAGGTTACAGATGTGGCCAACGCTATATTCGATGGTACGGACGCTACTATGCTATCTGAAGAGACTTCGATTGGGGAACATCCCCTTGAGTCAGTAAGGACAATGGATAGGATTGCCCGGGAAACCGAAAAAAAACTGCCATATGAGTTGGCCTTGACGGAAAAAAGAACCTGGTTTAAGCATAATACCGAAGAACTGATAAGTTATAATGCTTGCCTTACTGCTCAAAGCCTGGATGTCGGCACCATCATCGCCTTTACCGAGACAGGGAGCACCGCTCAGAGGGTATCAAAATACCGGCCATGCATGAACATTCTGGCGATGACCCCCAGCAAGACCATTTGTACGAGGCTGGTATTGTATTGGGGCGTACTGCCCGTTCTTGTGACCCCCCCGTCTTCTATATCCGACATGTTTAATCAGGCGTCATTGCTTTCCAAGAGTCTTGGTCTGGCTAAGCCGGGAGACCGGATAGTGATCACCGGTGGCATACCACTTGGAGTAAAAGGCACTACCAATCTACTCAAGGTAGAGACTGTAAGCTAAGCGGTAAGGATAAGCTCCTGATGTTAGGAAGTTGTATATGACAATAAAGCGCGTGCTCTTCAGATATCGAAAATGTATTCGATATAGAAAAGATACAGTTATTAATTAAAGTGCTGTTGACCTGTCACAAAAGCATTATTACCTTGGATATGATAAAGAGGTTGATCGTTATGAAAAAAAGAAAATATATATGTAAGCATTGCAATCACATGTGGGTGCCAAGGAAGGCAAAACCGAAGAAATGTCCCAACTGCAGGCGTAGCCACTGGATGCCAGAATCTGGGCAACCACTAACTTTGCCCGTGAATTACGATGGCCCATTTCCTGGTCTATTCAATGAGTAAAGTGCTGAGGAAATGATTGACTGCTATGCCCGGTTAATTTCGAACTGTCCGCTAACAAATATCGAATACGCCGGGATTGGGAGGATGCAACATGGAGCGCAGGACCAAATACCATCGCCTCTTTGTGATAGAGCAGGAATTAGCTTTAATAGTTATCTTTCCCGCGATGCACACTTTACACAAAATATACAGAAGTCCCAATGTAGACCTGCAAAGTGAGTAACAGAAATAAGCTGATCATTGGAGGGGGAAAATGGCAATAAGACATCCAAAGACAGATATTGGCATATATGAAACTGATGTGAATGCAGCTCTCGCCAGGCTTAGTGATGCCGATATCATTCGGCGTATCTGGAGAGAAGACTATACTGTTTGGAAGCCAGAGCCAACTGAGATTACAAATCGCCTTGGTTGGCTAGCCGTTACTGAGTTTATGAACGAACGGTTGCCCATGTTGCAGTCCTTTGCCAAAGATGTGCAAAATGCTGGTTTTCGCCACGTTGTTCTTCTGGGTATGGGTGGCAGCAGTCTTGGGGCTGAAGTATTAAGCCAGGTCTTCGGCAGCCGTGACCGATACCCGGAATTAATTGTACTGGATTCTACACTTCCAGAGTCAGTACAGGCAGTAGTAAATACTATTGACCCGGCCCTTACTCTGTTTTTAGTGTGTTCGAAGTCCGGCACTACTACTGAACCACTAATTCTTTATGCATACTTCAGAGACCTGTTGATAAAAGCGGTGGGAAAAGAAAAGGCGGGGCATAATTTTGTTGCCATCACTGATGACGGTACCCCATTAGCTACCCTCGCGCAGGAGGAGGGATTCCGACAGATATTCTTGAATCCGGCAGATATTGGCGGCAGGTACTCAATACTATCTTATTTTGGTTTGGTGCCGGCAACCCTAATAGGAATTGACATTACAACGCTGCTGCTGCAGGCTAATCGCATGAGGGAAACCTGTTCCTCTCATGTGCCTCCGCACGAGAACTCTGGATTCTGGTTGGGTGCCTGTCTGGGCACTCTGGCGATGAAGGGACTTGATAAACTAACCCTGGTGATGTCAGTGTCTATAGGCACTTTTGGCCTTTGGATAGAGCAGCTTATTGCTGAAAGCACCGGCAAAGACGGCAAAGGGATTATTCCCATAGCGAATGAACCACTGATGGAGCCAACCTGTTATGGCAATGATCGCCTTTTTATCTATCTGCGTATTGAAGGCGACCGGAACCAAGCTACAGATACTGCAATTGGCCGCTTGATTTCTGCAGGACACCCTGTAGTCGTTCTGAAATTGCGAAACACGTATGACATGGGGGCTGAGTTCTTCCGCTGGGAATTTGCCACCGCTGTAGCTGGTGCCGTCCTGTGTGTAAACCCCTTTGATCAACCAGATGTTCAAAAGGCCAAAGATACCACCGGCCGTCTTCTACAGGAATATGCCGTTTCCGGTCGTCTTCCAAGGGTGGACAACAGCGGCTCTCTCGCTGATTTGCTGAAGAACAGTGGCAAAGGCAGATATCTAGCGATAATGGCATATTTGTACCAGACACCGGAAATGGACGAGGTGTTGGCTGAACTCCGACGGGAGATTGGTGTACGCTACCATATTGCCACCATACTGGGCTATGGGCCACGTTTTCTACATTCTACAGGGCAGCTCTATAAAGGCGGACAAAACACTGGACTGTTCTTGCAGATCGTTGCAAATCATGTAAAAGATTTACCTGTCCCGGGAAAGCCTTACACTTTTGGCACAGTTGCCGATGCACAGGCCTTAGGGGACTACCAGTCCTTGCAAGCAGCAGGACGTCAGGTTATCAGGGTACAGATACCCAGTAGCGACTTATTAGTCATCAGAAGTCTCATTGCCCGAATTGAATAGAATTGGGGTATGAATAGTATAATGCACCCTATTAAAAAAGGTTATTTACTAAGCTAGTATCATTAGAATTAAAAACTTCAGCAAAACTGGCACATGATCGTCATCGAAGCTATGCTGGCCTTGCCACCAAATACAGGTGTGATGTTATAGACATAAAACTAACGAGTATGATGTCTATATTAAGTCCAGTTCCAATATCCATTATGATTAGCCTGTATTCTCTGTAATTATTTCTCAGGCACGTAAACGCCCTTTCCTGAATAAATTGTTTAAGCAGGCAGAGTGTCAAATTTGACCCGTTACGTACAAAATGTCGGTTTTAAGCGACACCCTGCCTTATGGGAAGGGTGTTAACTCATGAAAAAATCTGTTCCATGAGACAGAGTTAGAAGCTATTTGAGCGGGAGACGGGATTCGAATACGCTATACCATACTTGGAAGGCAGACTGAACATTTTTGTGGCTGCCAGATTCACTTCATGGTTAAATCCCAAAGCTGGTAACTAACTAGGCAGGACTCAAAATTACTCCTCTTTACGTTATTATCTCACCAGTGGATGAAATTTGTACAAAGCGTAATTTGAGTGTGAGCAAGATGTGATATATGACCGTGCCAGGATATAGAAGCACAAATAGGACAGATTGTTCGCTAGTTGTTCGATAGAAACATCTAGTCAGGCACTGTATAATTGCTGAAATCTGGGTAAATTCTCATAGGAGGCGGTATGTTCATAGATTATGTGGCTCTCATGCTCGTAAACATGGCAGCTGGCTTTTTCCTACTGGCATGGTTCATTTACCGCGATCTGGTGGGGACAAACAGGAAGAGGTGGATTCCTGCATTCGCTGCCGTAGGACTTGTGGCATTTGTGACAGGTCTGCATATGAGTTTCACCTGGCCGCTGCCAGGGTCTTTCAATGAGCCCTATGGTAACACTTCCGTATTGCTTGGTATCGGATTCCTGGGCACAGCCTGGGCACTGGGCAGAGACTGGGATTTATTCGCT
>JAQTLG010000051.1 GCA_028715025.1 Dehalococcoidia bacterium
GGACGGCCGCCGCGAGGACTTCGACCGAGAGAAGCTTTTTTCAGGGATACGTAAGGCCTGCGAAAAGCGTCCCATGCCCACCGGTACTATCGAAAAGCTGGTGGAGACGATTGAGGCGGAGCTTTATAGCCTTGGCAGGATGGAGGTACCAAGTTCCCTCATAGGAAAGATTGCTATTACCAGGCTATCTGAGCTGGATCACATAGCCTATATTCGCTTCGCCAGTGTTTATTACGAGTTCTCAGATATCACCACTCTCAAACAGGCAGTGGATACACTTATCGAGAGCAAGCTTGGCGCTCCACTGGACGGCCAGCTACCTCTCATTAACAAAGATGAATTGTCCAGGCAGCGGCGGCGATCGAGGCTGAAACAGCAAAATGGTAAATAAACAGATCAAGAATCAGCTTACAGATTCCGTCAGGAATTTCGTAGCCAGGACGGTTTTTACCTATACGCAGACCATGGGCATCACCGATAGGACTGAGCTCGAGGAGCTGACTGAACAAGTAATATTGAGGTTGGAGAAAAGAATGTCTATGGATGAACAGACTACCGCAAAAAGGATCGAACCGGCCCTGCCGGGCATGGAACACCTGGTTGCGCCCGTTATACCACCACTACCCCAGAAGGAACGCATAGTCACAATAGTGAATGAACTGCTGGCCGAAAAAGCCAGCGCCAGGCCGCCCACTGAAAAGCAAACTGGTCAACCTCCGCCAGCTGCCAAGGGTGAACAGCCTGCGAGGCCGGCACCAGCTGATAAATCGGCCCCCGCTGAACTGAAATTGTCAGAGAATGCCATGGTAGTACTGGAGAAAAGATATCTGCAAAAGGACAGCCATGGCAATCCCGCGGAGAAAGCCGAGGACCTTTTCAGGAGGGTTAGCCAACACATAGCTTCAGCTGAATTGGTGTTCGATAAAAATGTGGATGCGGGCGAATGGGAAGGCAAGTTTTATCGTCTGATGACTTCACTGGATTTTCTGCCCAATTCACCTACCCTCATGAACGCCGGCCGTGAGCTGGGGCAGCTGTCCGCATGCTTTGTCCTGCCCATCGAAGATTCCATGGAATCCATTTTTGATGCCGTCAAATATACGGCACTGATTCATAAAAGCGGAGGAGGCACGGGGTTCTCATTCTCCCGCCTCAGGCCCAAGCAGGATCGCGTAGGATCTACCGGGGGTGTAGCCAGCGGTCCTGTATCATTCATGCGCGCTTTCGATACAGCCACAGATGTTATCAAACAGGGCGGCATGAGACGGGGCGCAAACATGGGCATCCTCAACGTGGATCATCCAGATATATTGGAATTCATCACCTCCAAGGAAGATCCTAAAGCCTTCACTAACTTCAATATCTCCGTGGCGGTAACTGATAGTTTCATGCAGGCTGTCGAAGACGATGGGGACTACAGCCTGATCAATCCCAATACCAAAGCGGTGGAAGGGCGACTGAATGCCCGGCAGGTCTTCAGCAAGATAGTGGATATGGCCTGGAAGACCGGCGATCCCGGCGTCATTTTTATAGACAGAATCAACGATTTTAACTCAACACCCAATCTGGGCAGAATAGAGAGCACCAATCCCTGCGGCGAGCAACCCCTTCTCCCATATGAGTCATGTAACCTGGGCTCCATCAACCTGTCCCACATGCTGCGCAAAGCAAACGGCAAATGTGAAATCGATTACAACAAGCTGAGGGAGACAATCAAACTGGCCGTGCGTTTTCTGGACGATGTGATAGAGGTCAACCAATTCCCACTGCCCCAAATAACTGACATGACCCGCAGAACCCGCAAAATCGGCCTGGGTGTTATGGGCTTTGCCGATATGCTGATTCAGCTTCATGTCCCCTATAATTCGGAGAAAGCTCTGGAGATAGCGGAGAAAGTTATGCGCTTTATTTCCGAGGAGGCCACGGCCGAGTCTGTTGTGCTGGGTACGTCACGCGGCGTTTTCCCCTCCTTTAAAGGAAGCACCTACGACAGCAAGAGCGGCCCCGCAGTCAGGAACGCGAACAGGACCACTATCGCCCCTACAGGTACACTCAGCATCATTGCCGGCTGCTCTAGTGGTATCGAGCCACTCTTCGCACTCAGCTATTTCCGGCATATACTGGACAACCAGAAGCTCATTGAGATCAATCCCTATTTTGAAGACGTTGCCAGAAAAGAGGGATTTTATTCACCCGAACTCATGAATAAACTTGCTGAGGGCGGCGGCCTGCATAATATGAAGGAGGTTCCGGACTGGGTGAAAGAAGTATTTGTGACTTCTCATGAGATTTCATCCGAATGGCACATTAAAATTCAAGCAGCTTTCCAGAAATACACAGACAGCGCTGTCTCTAAAACAGTCAATCTTCCTTTTGAGGCTACCGTTGAGGATGTACAGAAGATATATATATCTGCCTACAAATCCGGCCTCAAAGGCATAACCATCTACAGGGATAGAAGCCGAGACAGTCAGGTTCTAAATACAGGCCAGAAGGACAGCACCAGACCTAAAGAAGCTGAAGGCGAGGTCAGGCCGGCGCCCCGGCAAAGGCCCAAGATCACCAGGGGCATTACTGAGCGTGTTACGACCGGTTGCGGCTATATTTATGTGACCGTCAACTTCGATGAAAAGGGTATCTGCGAGGTGTTCTCCAGTTTGGGGAAAGCCGGTGGTTGTGCCTCCGCTCAGCTTGAGGCTACCAGCAGGCTGATATCGCTGGTATTGCGTTCGGGCATAGAGGTGGGCTCGGTGATCAAGCAACTAAGGACTATCAGATGCCCCTCTGTATCCTGGGAGAACGGTCGCGCTATCCTGTCATGCGCCGATGCGATAGGCAGCGTACTTGAGAAATATGTAAAAAAAGAGGATGATAATACATCGAATTATGAAATGAGCCAGCAGGCCAATTATATCGGCCAGTGCCCGGATTGCGGCAACCAGTTAGTGTACCAGGAAGGTTGCCATATTTGCCCAAGTTGCGGCTATACTAAATGCGGATGATATAACCTGACAGGATTTGTGAGGCGGGTGATGTATGGATACCATTGAGAACCGCTATTCCCTTGCATATAAACAGATAGCGAAAGTTGCCAACGATACGCTGCCCCTTAAAAAGCTGATCAGTACCATTGCTGCCAGCGCCGCCAAGGGACTGCGGGCATCTGGCTGTGCAATTATGCTGCTTAATCCGCGCAGGGAATACCTCGACATAACAGGCGCCTGGGGATTAAGCGACCTTTATCTGCGCAAGGGCGCCATCAACGCCCGTAAAAGCTACCCTGACATACTCGATGGCAAGATCGTTGCCGTAGATGACATTTTTTCTGATAAGCGAACTCAATACCCTGAGCAGGCCGCCCGTGAACAGATAAAATCTTTGCTGGGAGCGCCCATAGTCCAGCATGGCGAAGTGATCGGCGAAATAAGGATATACACACGGGAAAAACGGCGCTTCAAACCAAACGAGAAGGATTTCATCTCTACTGTGGCCAATTTGATCGCCCTTACGCTGGAGAAAATCGAGCTTGCCCAGGACCTTAACAACCGCCACCAGTCCAATATCACGCAGCAGAAAAGACTGACCAGTTTTTCCGACCTGCCTCTCTCACCCATCAGACCCATTAATTTCGGACACCCCAGTGAAGAGGAATTCGCACGGCTGCTTGATTTTTATCAGGTGGAGTGGTTATACGAACCGCGTTCCTTCCCTCTTTCATCGCAGGATAACCGGATTACAGAGATGTTCACCCCCGATTTCTACCTGCCTGAAATAGATTTATATATCGAGCTCACCACGTCCAAGCAGAGTCTTATAACGGAGAAGAACCGCAAGGTACGCCACTTGAAGGAGCTTTATCCCGACATCAGCATCAAGCTACTCAACAAGGGTGACTATCTGAAGCTATTTGCCAGGCACGGTTTCATTCCGTTGGGCGAAAGCAAAATGAAGGGCGTACAGCGCTATTTGTTTAACAAAACCCAGATCCAGCGCCGGGTCAAATTACTGGCCAAACAGATATCCAAAGACTATCCGGGGCAGGAGCTTGTCCTCATCGGCATCCTGAAGGGTGTTGTCTGCTTTATGTCCGACCTCATGCTAAACATGTCCATACCGGTAACGGTGGACTTCATGGCTATATCCACCCCGGCCGATAAGGCCGACCTTTCCGTCAGAATAATGAAGGACCTGGACACCGATATCGAGAACAGGCATGTTCTGATGGTGGAGGACATCGTGGATACAGGTATGACCCTGAACTATGTGCTCAACAACCTGTCCGCCAGAAAACCCGCCAGCCTGAAGGTCTGTACCCTCCTGGACAAACGGGTTCGCCGGTTGATAGATGTACATTTGGATTATGTGGGGTTCGAGGTGCCGGACGAGTTCGTAGTTGGATACGGATTGGATATGGGCGGCAAATACCGCAATCTGCCCTTTATAGCAATACTGGAATAGCGTCAAAAAATAAAACGCCCCAAGTAACCTCATTATCCCGGTTCCTCATCCACCCCCTCGCACCGGCCAGCCTTCGCTTACCATGTGTTAGGGCCTCTGCCTCCCCGTTCCAACTTTGATTACTTGGGACGCTAATAAAATTAGCACATAACCGCATACATGTCAATACCCTGCTTAAACGTAAAACAAATTTTTGAAAAAAAATTTACTATGTTAATTTCACTCTATTTACAACATATGTAGTTGCCACAAAGCATCTGCAATATCATGTCCACAGAAGAGTGAAATTACACCTCCCAGGGCTAAAAATACACCGAACTGCATGGGTTGACCCAACTTTTTTATCTTGAATACCACAAGCATGGCAGCAGCCAATCCACCCGCCAGAATGGCAATGTATACGGCTACTAATATCACAGGGTAACCAACTGACGCGCCAATCAATCCTGCCGTACCCACATCGCCGAAACCCATAATATTTTTCTTAAATATTTTAGGCACGGCCCAGATGAGGATGAATACCCCGAAGCCCAGGCCCAACCCAGCCAGGGAGCTTATTATGCCCGGTGTCGTGCCCGTAAGCGGCCTGAGCGCTGCGAAGGCCAGGGCCACTGCAACGCCAGAATAAACAATGATTTGCGGCAATACATCCTGTTCCAGGTCAGTAATAAAAAGCATGATGAGAAACGATCCCATAATAGCTACCATCAGCGCTTGCCAGGACAGGCCAAACACGATCAGTACCAATATGAAAAGCAGACCGGTGGCCAGCTCAACCAGCATAAAACGGGCGGGGATTGCATGACCGCAATAACGGCATTTACCCCTTAGAACGAGGTAGCTGACGATGGGAATGAGGTCGCGTGCCGTCAGCACGTGCCCGCAGTTGAAACAATGCGAAGGCGGACTCAGTATGGATTTGCCAGCGGGAACACGGTCAGCCACAACGTTAAGGAAGCTGCCGACGCTGATACCAAGCAAAAACATCAGCGGTAAAAGAATTAATTCAATATTTATTTCGCATGCAACTCCATAGAGCCTATTCTTCAATCAAAAGGGCCAGCCTGGCCTGTACATCCGTCGCCGATGATTCAAAGTCTTTATTCTCCTCTACCATGACCGACACAATCTTACTCAAAAGAATCGCATCGTTGTCGCTGACCCTGCCTGCAGCATTGAGAAAAGCCGCTTTGCCATGCTTTATATTGCCGCCATATACATCAGCAATCCCCAGCAGAGCGAATCCCAGCCACTCGTCTCTGTGGCACCCTGTATACACTTTTAAACCTTCAGTCACCTTATTAATCCCGCCATACAGCGACAGCTGTTTACAAAATCCCATAAATGGATTCAGATTGGCAAGCTCCGCCCTGATTGGATATACAAAGCAGTTTGCCGCTGTGCAATAGCAGTGCTGATAGACCTCCAGTAATCCCCTCGAATACGTGGTCTGAACCCATTTACTGTCAGCCTCCTCAGATTTCGTTAGCATGCGATCAGCGTCCTTGTAATCCCCTTCCTGCATAAGTGCCAGCGCCAGTTTATTCAAGATGACGCTGTTTTCCGGAAAAAGGGCATCTGCCTCCTTATATGATTTCAGTGCGTCATTCAGCCTGTCCGCAGAATTATGTTGCGCCCGGTACAGGTAGTTATCAGCAAGGGCAAAATGCCAGTAAGCAAGATAGGGTTCCAGCCGGGTGCATGACTCATAGGCGGCTGTGCTAACTGCCAGCAGCCTGGATTTTTCCGCCTTATCCTGCTCCGTTAAAGCGTGCGAATAAGCGTAGTAGCCCAGCAGCCCGTAATAGTAAGCTTCATCCGGCTGCAGGACGATGGCGTCGGTCATCAGTGTCATTGCCTGATAACGGTCCTCATCATTCTGATTCATACTCTGTTTGATCTTCATGTTGGCATAACAGGCAGGGAAAAACAGGGCAGCACCAGTGGCTATGGAGAGCAGCACCAGAAGCACAGCAGTTACTTTTCTCATACCCCCCACCTGTCTGTCAGCTCCATCTCTTTTACCCGGCAACTCCTGCGTATGCAGCTGCCGGTTTGATTTTCCTACGCCCTCCAATCTCACCATAGCAACCAGTAAGGCCAACATCAGCCAAAAAACCATCTCAGGCACGATTTGCGATGGGTCGAAAAATATATGTGCACAATACTGGACCACGGCGGCCACAACAGCGGCAACCATTATAATAGTCTGCCTCTCCCGTGTTCTTGACAGCAGGCCAAAGCCCAGAAAGAAAAAAATGCCCAGCAAACACAGGAAGGCGATCATCCCGAGAGCGCCTGTTGTAACGAGCAGATAAAGGTAATGGTTCTCAGGTTGCGCCAGCAGAAGACTGATCGATGTATACTGGCTCTTCAATTCCGCAGGAAACGTACTCTGGGAAACTACCATAAAAGTCTCGGGGCCATAGCCTGTTAGCCACCGCAATGATGTGATACTATCCCCATCGATTCGTATAACCGTCGGATCGATGAAAGCATCTGTGGCGCATTTCCATATGGCTACCCGTATCCCCAATGTTGATAATCCTACCTGCTCTGCCGCCGAAACCTGCACATCCTGTTGGCTATTGGGCAACATATTCCCGGCGGGTAACAGCATCTGCCCTATCAGGATAACGGCCGTCAATGCGATAATAAGTATAGATAAAATACTGAGAGTTAAAGTTGAATTTCGTTTAAGATATAGGCCCAGCAGACCAAAAAATATAAATAGCCCGATTACAAAAACCAGGATGGTGACCGAATACTGGGCCATAGTAAGGCATACGAATTGCAACGCAAACAGTAAAATCAGTCCGGCGAAGATTGTCTTATTGATATTTCTCATCTTCGTGCCCTGCCACCTGAGAATCATCATGGCAAGGGTCAGGGGCATGATCATGGCTATAAAAGCGCTGAGGTGCAGGGGATTACCGATAGTAGAGAGCGCACGACCGTTTATCGTACCCCAGGGGACCAACCATGGAAAAACAATCTGGGCGATGCCTATCATACATACGAGCCCCGAGGAGGCCAATAGCGTATACAGAATTCTGTTGATCTGGATCCTGGTTGTTACGCTCTGAGCGATGATCAGGAAAAAAATCATCAGACACAGCACAGACGACAGTCCATACTGCCAGGCAAGGCTTCCCCACAGGCTGCGATAGGGCATTATTGAAAATACGGTTGAAACGATCCACGCTAGCGCGAAAAAAAATGTAGCAACCTGAAGAGGCGATTGCCTGATAGAGGCAATAAGACTGCTGTTGACTCTGGTTTTAGTAACCATCCATCGGGCGATGGTGATACCCAGTAATACCAGGACCATGAACTGGAACAGTTGCGTTTTGGCGAAGAGACAGGAGTCCCTCAGATATAAATTGAAATATAGTGGTGTTATAAAAATAATCAACAGCCACAGGCATTCGGCTGCCTTGTCCAGCCTAGCCAACGACAAAATACTACCCGCGATGCAACTAAAATTTTCTTTAGCTTTTATATAAGTGTTCCTCATCATCCATAATACCAATGCTAAGATAATACATAACCCATCTGATATGCAATAGAGGTACTTAAGTACTATAATACGGTTACCTTAACGCTATTGACCCTGCGACAAGGATACTGTATAAATAGTATGTAAATAAATAAGTCCGGTGAGGTCAATCCGGACATATTATAATGTTGGAGGATATTATGAAGAAGTTTTTCAAGTACGGTAACAAAGGTTTCACTCTGATCGAGTTACTGGTTGTCATTGCCATACTTGGCACCCTGGCTGCTGTAGTAATACTGAATGTCACAAAGTTCATCGGCTCAGGCAGGACAGAGGCGCGGGCTACAGAGCAGGCCAATGTCCAGACCGCCGTAACGGCATATATGTATGACAACCCTACCGTTACAACATTCCCTGCGACCACGGTGACACCGACCAGTGCCGGGATACTGGCTCCTTACTTCCTTAATTCGCTCAACTGCACATATGCTATTCCTGCGGGCGGCAGTGTTCCGGCAGGTACTAGCTGTGTAAAATAGCAGCTTCAGCCGATAAAATCGATCTTAACAGGAGGCATAAAAGCACTTTTATGCCTCCTGTTTTTATTATTTCCACTGTAGTATACTTAAACGCAGGACTTAAACGTTATTCTGTAAAAGGTCAATCAACTGAATACTGAGATGCAGACGATTAAAAGAGTCCGTTTATGTCGATAACAAAATCCGGCAACCGGGGTTTCACTCTCATTGAATTGCTTGTCGTCATAGCGATACTGGGCACGCTGTCGGCGGTGGTCGTTCTAAATGTCATAAAATTTATCGGCGCAGGCAGTACCGAGGCTATGCTTACCGAAAGGTCC
>JAQTLG010000052.1 GCA_028715025.1 Dehalococcoidia bacterium
AAACAGCAGACGGACGTAAATTGAAGGGGCCGGCCATAATGGCCGGCCCCTTTTCTATTGTGATTTCAGGTTTCTCTAAGGCTCTCCCGGCGGGCCTATCTCGGCCAGCGCATCCCTGAGCTGCCTGAGGTTGACGATATCGTCCCGGTTGTAGCGGAGCAGCAAATCGAGGGCATCGCGGTCGTCGTGTTTTTTATACTTCTCCCACAGCCATATGGCGTCCATACCATTCAGCCCCTCGGTCTCCCGTGAGATACCCAGATGCTGCAGCACCCGCTTGAAGCCTCCGCGCAGGTTGTGGTCCCAGCACCTGTACATAAGGTCGGTATGCCGGTGCAGGATCTCTAAATCCGTACCCAGGCAGGTGCGGATGAAAGGGATGTCGAAACGGCTGCCGTTGTAGGTGTACATGTGCTCGGTACCGTGCATGGCTTCCAGCAGGTTGTCGCAGGAGAGGCTGTCGTCGTAGAGTTGAACAAGCCTGCCGTCGTCACCATTACAGAAATAGATGCCGATAACGGTTATCCTGCTTTCATGCGGGGACAGCCCTGTCGTCTCTATATCCAGGTACGCTTCCGGGTAGCCGATCATGACAGATCCTTATTGTGATTATGCGGCGTTGCAGCCCGCCTTTGACCTGATGAACAGGATAAAGGCGCCCAGACCGAAGAGTATGGCCGCCAGGTCGCACAAACAGCCGATCAGCGGGATGATGGAGACTATATAGAGGACAAGCAATCCCAGGGCCAGCGCCCCGATATTAGGTCCAACCGCCGTGATGTCTGTGCTCTGCCGCAGCATCCATTTGCCGAGGAACAGAGCGATGAAGATAGAGGCAAGGTAGATGGCCAGTATATAGACGGCCAGGCCGATCAGGCCCAGCGGTATACCGATGACCAGTAAAAAGGCAATGAATATGGCGATCGGCACCAGCAGGAAGAAGAGGGCGCCGTAACCCAGACAGGGCCACGGTTTGCTTTTCAACGGGACGATTAATCCGGGTATATATTTGCGGGCAAGCAGAATGAAGATGATGCCGGTCAGCAGCGCGGCGATGTATTTGAACAGGGCAATTATTATGAGCAGTATCACGATAAATATGACGATGGCTGAAGCGGCCCAGCCTGCCATCCGGCCTGCTGCTTTACCGGTAGTTGACGACTCGGGCGGCGGCGGGACTATATGGTCTATCTTGCCATTGACCCTGGCCCCGTCTGCCTGTACCGCGTCTTTCTCAGATTTATAGATCAGGTCGCCGGATATGCCGGCGGACGGCCCCAGCTGGAGAGTATTGCACTCGATATAGACGTTGCCGCCCACGCTGCTGTCGATGACAAGGTCGCCGGCGCTCCCGCGGATGTCCTTACCCACCGGCCCGTCAATATTGACCGTCCCGGCCGCCGGCAGCACATCCCGTCCCACCGCCCCGTCGGGCAATATGTTTATTAGCGAAGCGGCGGCCACCAGGTCACCGCCGATATTGCTGTCGACGTCGATAGTTGAGGCCGCCGCGCGGACGGAGTCTCCGACCTTTCCCTTGATCACGATATAGTTGGCGGCGCCGTTGATGTTACCATTGACAGGTCCGTTGACAGCGATGTGGTCTCCAAAGGCGATGACATCTCCATTGACGGTACCGTCAATGGTGATGCCCGAGCCGAAGAGATAAAGGTCGTCGTTGACGACCTCCTCCGCCGGTATAACCAGCGTTTGGCCCTGCCGTATATCGGCGGCGGCGGCCGGCACGGTTAAGAGGATTATAATAGTCAGCACTGCGGCCAGCAGTGCGAGGAACCTGCCTGCTTTTGCGAACATAGCCTGCCTCCTTTAATCGGATTTGATTATCAATTCTTGCATATTTATGCAGGCCGTTCAACCGCCGCCAGCGACGGCTGTCAGGGGTGCTTCTCCTCGCGGAGCATTTTGACATAACTGAACTTGGCGAAAAAGAGCAGCACCCAGGCCGTGAAGTAGATAAACATCAGCATCACGATAACCGAGCTGATCGGCCCATAGATCAGGTTGTACTGGGCGACGTTTTTTACATACCAGACGAAGCCGAACCTCACCATCTCGAAGCCTATAGTGGCCAGCAGGGCGCCCAGCCAGATATGTCGCCATCGGGGTCGGTTGCTGGGTATGTAATGGTAGAGGAAGAGAATAACTCCATATGCCAGCATTCCGCTTAACAGTATGAAAACCAGCCTGGCGAAAAGGCTGGTGCTGGTGAATTTGAATATCAACAGCTGCATTTGCGACTCGTGCATATACTGGATGGTTGTGGTCAGCCACGTGAAGGTCAGCAGGGCTATGATGGCCAGCACCAGCATGCTGATATTGAGAAGCTGGCCTTTGACGAAGGTCTGGGTGGAGGGCACACCCCAGGCTCGGTTGAGCGCGTTGCGCAGAGCATCGAAAAATGACAATGCGCTCCAGATAAATATCAGCAGCGCTATAATCCCCGTCGCCTCGCGCGCCTGGATAACGCCCTCCAGCGTGCTAGCAATCAGGTTTCGGGCCACGGGAATGAGCGTGCCCAGGGCAGCGATGACCTGTTTTTCCACCTCTTGCGAGGACATCATAAAGCCGAGTATGGAAAAAAGCGCCAGAGCGAAAGGGAATAATGAAAACAGCAGAGTGTAAGCTACAGCCGCCGCCAGTAGCCTGCTGTTATCGGCGCTGAATTCATCAAATGTGGTCAACAGCAAAGAGATCGCCCGGTTGTTTTTGACGGCCGCCCAAATATTCATGGCCCTCTCCTCAGATATAATCGGCAACAGCGGGATCGGCTATATGTTATCAGATTTCACCAACCGGTTTTAGGAGATACGCATTTCAAGCCTTTTTACAGTAGAATAGATAGCGGAGGACCAAAAAGGAGGATTGACATGGAGGAATCAAAAAGCGGGCAGAAAAAGTCCGCGGCAGATAATCTCGGCGATATGTTCGACGCCCTGGGCGACGCGATGGGACAGATCTTCAACGACCCGAAGCTAAGAGAGAAGGCTCGCGACCTGGGCAAAGCGGCCAAAGAATCGGCTGAGACCCTGGGTGAACGCCTCAAGGACGATGAGGTCAAGGCCAAATTCAAGGATGTCGGTAAGGCCGCCCAGGCATTCGGCAAGAACGTGGCAGGAATCTTTACCGAGGACGCTGACAAGGGCAGCGGCGGAGATAAGCCCATAGCCGGGTGATAGCAGTGTCATTGTATGGTTATGGGCGAGTCATCTGCCGTCCATGCTATGATCAGATTTTCTGACATAATCACGGAAGCGAGAACTGCCTATCTTTAATAATTTGTCAGTTATATTGGCATACAGTATGGTGAAAAGTCATGGGTGATGATTGGAGTCGTGAGGAAGTAGAAGCAACTGCTGCAGACTATTTTTGCATGCTGGACAAGGAACTGAAGGGGCTCAAATACAATAAGACCGAGCATAGACGCCATCTCTCAGGGCTGCTAAACGTGCGCTCTGAAGGAGCAATCGAACGAAAGCATCAGAATATTAGTGCTATTCTTATTAAATTGGGATTCCCATATATTGACGGCTATAAACCGCTACGAAATTACCAACAAATTCTATATGACGCTGTGTCCAGTCGGCTAAATAAAGAAAAGGCTCTCGTAGACTTTGTTCAGTTTCAAATTAATCAACCCGCAACTATGCCGATTATAAATGATATATTAGCAGCTTTGGTCGATACACCGGGCGCAGATTTAATTGAATCTCAAAATAGTGGGACAAAAGTTAAAGAACTTCCCTCACTGCAATACAAAATTGATTATCTCGCACAGGAAGCAAGAAATAGATCGCTTGGCCAAGCAGGAGAAAAATTTGTTCTTCAATTTGAGAGAGCCCGCCTTATTCGCGCGGGTCAGGAGCGCCTGGCATCAAGAGTAGAGCATGTCTCAGCGACACAGGGCGATAGCGCCGGTTTCGATGTGCTTTCTTTTGACATAACAGGGCGAGAGAGACTGATCGAAGTTAAGACCACCACATATGGGGCGTTCACCCCATTCTTTGTAACTCAAAATGAAGTGGATTTGTCTCATACAGCTGCTAGTGAATACTATTTATATCGCACCATTAATTTTCGCAAGCAGCCGAAACTTTTTACAAAGCACGGCCCAATTGACAAATCCTTTAATTTGTATCCTCAACAATATATTGCCAGTCTGGCGTAACGTCTAGGTTCGAATAAGCGTTATGGTCTTGTCTGAATATAAGTCTATTATTAAAAATTTCCGGATGAAATTAAAATAAGGGCCGTTACTCTATGGCTCTTCTGCGAGCAGTTTTTCAAGCTGTTTGATCAGGGAAGGCAGATTCTCTTTAACTATCTGCCATATGATGTCATAGTCTATTTCTATATAGCCATGGGCCAGGCGGTCACGTGTGCCTATGATCTGAGACCAGGGTATTGCAGGGCATTGTTCTTTCAATGCAGGTGACGCTTTCCGGGCGGCTTCGCCGATAAGCTCAATCAGACGCGTGACGGCCAGCGCCAGCATGGCGTCGCTATCCATGTCGGAACGGCGGCGGTTGCGCAGGAAGTCAACCGCCTGACGGGAGAAGTCTAGCATATGATGGATATATACCAAGTCCCTATTCTGCCGCATATTGTACCTTCGCTTCACGTATTACTTGATCGCGCATATAGCGGCTGAGGTCATTACGTGTATGCAGGTCCACATTGCGGGCCAGTATGGACGAAAGCTCATCTTCGATAGAAACGATGTCCCAGCCCGGCGTATGCCCGGGCTCGAACTCTACTAATACGTCCACATCGCTGTCGGGACGGAAGTCATCTCTCAGTACGGAACCGAAAAAGGATAGTCGCTTTATATGGTGCCGCCGACAGAACGTAGCAAGCTTGCTCCGGGGGACTTCAACGTTGGATTTCCTGAGGACAGGCGAAGATGAAAAAGCTCCTTTCTCAGCAAGACTTCTAAGCTCGACAAATATGGGACAAAGCTGGTTGGCCTGGTAATATACCAGCCCATCCCTTTCCTGCCGCTGAATTATGCCCGCAGCTGTGAGCATCTTCAGTTCACGTTGAGCAGGCCCGAGACCCACCCCCGCCTCCCTGACAATTCTCCGTAGGTAAAACTGCTCGTCGGTGTGAGAGTAGAGCAACGCAAGCACAAAGCGCCTTGTCTTGCCGAAAAGAGTTTCGGTAAGAACGCGATGTTCATTTGGCGTAATCATTATGATTACAATTGTAACCTAAAATATTACATATCCACAACATGTATAGGCGGTACGACGCGTTTTATGAACGTGGCAGATTGCTTCGTCGCTGCGCTTCTCGCAATGACCTGGGAATAAAATTACGAGTCCGTGCTGCCGCGGATGCCTTTCTGGGCGGCCTGGGTATAGGCCACCGCCGCCGCCACCGCCGCCGCCCGTTTGCTGTCGTCGAATACCTGTGACAGCTTCTCCTCCAGCGGCTTCTCCCGCGCCATAATGGCCTGCATATCGTCGATCAGCGTTGTTTCCTGGGTGATGAAATGCGTCCCCAGCTCGCCGCTGCGGAAGCGGGCGTTCTCCATGACCGCCTTGTGGAAGGGGATGTTGGTCTTAACGCCCACGATCACGTATTCATAAAGGGCGCGCCTCATTCTTTCGATAGCCTCGTCCCTGTTGCGGCCCCAGGCCACCAGCTTGGAGATCATGGGGTCGTAGTTGGCCGAGACTGTATAGCGAGTGTGTACGCCGCTGTCCACACGTATGCCCACACCGCCCGGTGAGCGATAGCCGCGCAGCTTGCCCGGTGAGGGCGCGAAGTTGTTGAGCGGGTCCTCGGCATTGATGCGGCACTCGATGGCCCATCCGTTCATCTTAATGTCCTCCTGCTTCACGCTGAGCGGTTCGCCGGATGCGATCAGCAGTTGTTCCTTGACGATATCGACGCCCGTCACCATCTCGGTCACAGGGTGCTCGACCTGTATGCGCGTGTTCATCTCCATGAAATAGAACTCGCCTTTGGAAAAGATGAACTCGATGGTGCCGGCGTTCTCATACTTGATCTGCCTGGCCGCCCGCACCGCCACCTCTCCCATTCTGGCGCGCAGTTCGGGCGTTAGTGCGGGGGAGGGAGCTTCCTCGATCAGCTTCTGGTGCCTGCGCTGTATTGAGCACTCGCGCTCGCCGAGATGGATGACGTTGCCATGGGCATCGGCCAGTATCTGCACCTCGATATGGCGCGGGCTCTGGATGTATTTCTCGATGTATATCTCCGGCAGGCCGAATGTGCTGGCGGCTATCTTGCTGGAGCTCTCCAATCCCTTTTTCAGGTCGGCCTCACTGTTCACGATGGTCATGCCTATGCCGCCCCCGCCGCCCGAAGGTTTGATTATGATTGGATAGCCGATTTTAGCGGCTATTTTTTTCGCTTCTTCGATCTCGCTCACCGCGTCCTTCGTGCCCGGGGTGATGGGCACGCCGGCCTTGCTCATCTCCTTGCGAGCGGCTATCTTGCTGCCCATCAGCTCGATAACGCGGCTGGAGGGGCCGATGAACTTGATGCCCTCACGCTCGCAGGAATATGCGAAGCTAGGGTTCTCGGCCAGAAACCCGTATCCGGGGTGAATGCCGTCTGCACCACTCTCTTTGGCGGTGGCGATGATCTTCTTGATGTTGAGGTAGCTCTCGATGGCCGGGGCCGCGCCGATGCAGTAGGCCTCGTCGGCGTACTTGGCGAAAATGGCGTCCCTGTCCGCCTCGGAGTACACGGCCACCGTGCGGATGCCCAGCTCGCGGCAGGCGCGCATCACGCGTATGGCGATCTCACCCCGGTTGGCGACAAGGACTTTCTTCAACATTCTGTCTCTCGCATAAAGTAATTCACAATGGGTCATTGCGAGGAGCCGCAGGCGACGCGGCAATCCTGTGCGCCGCGGATCCGAACACCAGATTGCTTCGCTTCGCTCGCAATGACATCTTAATTAACGGGCGGGTTTAAAAACCCGCCCCTACGATTCTCCTTCATTCGATCACCATCAGGACATCGTCCTTATTCACGATTTCGCCGTTGAAGGCGAAGATCTCCTTGACCGTCCCTGAAAGGGGGCTGTGGACATCGTTCTGCATCTTCATGGCCTCGGTGACGACCACGGTGTCGCCCTCCTTGACCTTGTCGCCCACCTTGACCTTGACGGTCAGCACCATGCCCTGCATGGGTGACAGCACGGCGCCTTTGGGTATCTCCTTGGCCTTGGCCTTGCGGCTGACATCCACGGTTGTGCCCATCACGGGGGTTATCTTGATATTGAAAACCTCGCCGTCCACGTCCACGCTGAACTCATTGGGTATCTCGGGCGCCGACTGGCCGGGCGCTGAAGCAGGCGCCGGCCCGGCCAGCACCTCCTCCTTGGCCTCGCCGCGCAGGAATTTGACCGCCACCTGCGGGTAGAGGGCATAGGTTATCAGGTCCTCTTCCTTGTGCAGTATGTTCAGCTTGCGCGCCTCGTCTTTTAGTTTTCCCAGCTCGGACTCGATGTGCTCTCCCGGCCTGGCGCTGATGATCTTGGTATCGCCGGCCACCATTTTGCGCACATCTTCGTTGATTTCTCCCGGCGGCCTTCCGTAATAGCCCAGTAAATAGTCTTTGACCTCTTTGGTGACCTTCTTGTAGCGCTCGTCGTTGAGCACGTTGAGCACTGCCTGGATGCCCACGATCTGGCTGGTAGGCGTGACCAGCGGCGGATAGCCGAGGTCGGCCCTTACACGTGGTATCTCTTCCAAGACGGCGCTGATCTTATCCAGCGCGTTCTGCTCCCGCAGCTGGCTGATCAGGTTGGAATACATGCCGCCCGGTATCTGATGCAGCAGCACGTTGACGCTGGGACGCGTGGCCTCGGCGGTCAGCAGCATGCGGTATTTCCCGGCCATGGCTGCGAAGTCCTCGCCTATCTCGTAAAGCAGCTCCAGGTCAAGCCCGCTGTCCCAGGGAGTGCCCTGGAATGCGGCCACCACGCTCTCGGTGGGAGGTTGGGAGGTGCCCCAGGCGAAGGGCGAAAAGGCGGTATCAACGATATCAACACCAGCCTCAGCCGCGGCCTGGTAGCTCATGGGCGCCATACCGCTGGAGCAATGGGAATGCAGGTCTATGGGGACTTTGACCTTCTTCTTGATCGCCTTGACCAGAGAGGCGGCACCGGGCGGTGAGATCAGCCCCGCCATGTCCTTGATGCAGATGGAGTCGCAGCCCAGCTCCTCCAGCCGGTGGGCCATATCGGCAAAGCCTTCCTCGTTGTGAACCGGGCTGATGGTATAGCAGATTGTGCCCTGTACGTGCACTTTGTATTTTCTGCACTCGTGAATGGCGGGCTCCATGTTCCTGATGTCGTTGAGCGCATCGAAAATGCGGAATACGTCAACGCCGTCCTTGACGGCCAGGCGTACGAACTCCCTGACCACGTCGTCGGCATAGTGCCGGTAGCCCACCAGGTTTTGCCCGCGCAGCAGCATCTGGAGGGGTGTGTGCTTGACGATGCTGCGGATGTCTTTAAGACGAAACCAGGGGTCCTCGTTGAGATAGCGTATGCAGGTATCGAAGGTGGCGCCGCCCCACATCTCGAGCGAGAAGAAGCCCACTTTATCCATCTTCTCCACGATAGGCAGCATATCACGCGAGCGCAAGCGCGTGGCGATCAGCGACTGGTGCGCATCGCGCAAGGTGGCATCCGTTATCTTTATAGCCATCGTCCGGTCCTCTCCAATATTACCTGCCGGCCTGAATACGGCCAACCTGATAATGATAAAGACTTCCGGACGCTTCCGTCAATTCGCTTCTAATCGTATAT
>JAQTLG010000053.1 GCA_028715025.1 Dehalococcoidia bacterium
CCTTCCTTATGGCTATAAACGGGAAGCGACGCCGTGTTAAAATCTTTACAAGGAGCATCAGACTTATGCAGAAAAAGAATACTCAGGCTATTCCTCTGGCGATTAAAACAAAGAAGAAAAAACTGAAGGCCGACCTGGAGCTGCTGCGGACCAAAGCGCTGGAGCTCGGGGCGGCGGGTGCCGAGATTATCAGGTCTGACCAGCTGGTGGTGGATGAGCGCGTCAGGCTCAAATGTTTGATACCTCGTTGCCTGCGAGCAGGCGAGACGCCGAACTGCCCCCCCAACGCGCCCGACCTCGACCTTGTCAGAAAAGCCTTTGCCAGATACTCTTACGGCATATTGATCAAAACCCTGGTGGAGCCATTGGAGGACTATGCGCCGGGCAAATCCAGGGACAGCGGCGGCACCGACCGCAGCCTGCTCTTTCACCAGAAGACCGCCAAGATCGTTTACGAGATCGAGCGCATGGCTTACCAGCACGGGTATGCGCTGGCCATGGGCCTGGGAGGAGGGTCCTGCAAGGATTACCTCTGCCACGGCCTGATCTGCCAGTTCAAGGACAGCGGCAGATGCCGTTTCCCCCTTAGGTCCCGGCCGGCCATGGAGGCGCTGGGCATAGACGTAGTGGACATTATCGGCAAGGTCGGATGGAATGCCTATCCGCTGCTGGGCGACGCCAGCGATATCCCCTGCGCCACCTCCGTGGGGCTGGTGCTGATCGACTGAAACAAGGAGGAAGATATGGCCAGAAGCGCAATGGAGATAACCGAGGAATTCCTGTCGGACGATCCCAAGAAATGGGGCAAGCTGGCGAGCGATATCACCTATCGGCGGCTGGAGCTGCTGCTGCTGCGTGAGATATTAATTAAGCTTAAGAGGCTAAATCCGGGCAATCCGGATTAGCCTGTAAGCCTGTTTTCGCCCACGAGGCGATTACCTGCGCAGGCGGCCGCGATTGCCCCACCATCCACCGCCGTAAGCGGAGATATCAATGATGAACCCCAGTATGACCAGCGCCCAGGCGAAGGGATTGGCCATGCCCATATACAGATAGACGATGACATAGAATATAGCTGTATAGGGAAGAAAGATTATTCCCAGCAGCGGAATAATGAAGTTGGTGCCGAAAACCCTGGTAACCATATCTGAGAACAGCCACATGCAGACGAGCGCGAAGCGTGGACCGATCAACAGGAAAAGCGTGACAAAACAGCACATGTTGCCTCCTCCTTGCCTGATGTACTGGCATATTATTATGACAGATTTTATTTTATTATTACAGCGCAGTATCCTGATACATCGGCCCTGAATATAAACGACCAATGCTATAGAATACACAGAATATTATGCCGGCAAACTGGAGATCGTCGTCGTTCCTGGCACTGGCCGCTCTGGTAGTAATCACCGCGGTCTGGGGCTACACTTTTACCATCGTACAGGCGGCTGTCGAACTAATGCCGGTCATGGATTTCATGGCCTGGCGCTTCGCCGCTGCTGCGCTGGTAATGCTTGTAATCCGGCCGCAATGCCTGCGCGGTATCACACGTCAGGAGTTGTTGCGCGGCGCCGGGCTCGGCGTCGTGCTCGGGCTCGGCTATATCGCCCAGACTTACGGGCTTCTGTATGCCTCCGCGGCTGTGTCCGGGTTTATAACCGGTATGTTCGTAGTGCTGACGCCGGTCATGGCCTGGATCATCCTCCGCCATAGAACCGACGGGAAGACCTGGCTGCTGGTCGCACTTGCCACGGTCGGAGTGGCCCTGCTGAGCCTCAACGGATGGTCTGTCGGCCCCGGCGAATTGCTCACACTTGCATGCGCGATTCTTTTCGCAATACATATAGTCGGCCTGGGAGAATGGTCCCCCCATTATAATACTTACACTTTCGCTTTCCTGCAGATTGCCACCGTGGGTGTGATCTCCATCATAGCCGCGCTGCCGGGCGGCATTACCCCACCGCCCACTATAGAAGCCTGGACAACCGTCGGAATCACGGCGGTATTTGCCACCGCACTTGCCTTCATCGTGCAAACCTGGGCTCAATCCCTCGTGTCACCCACGCGGGCGGCCATCGTGATGACGATGGAACCTGTGTTCGCCGGGCTGTTCGCTGTCGTCATCGGCGGAGATCAGTTGACGTTCAGGACGCTGCTGGGGGGCGCCTGTATCGTGGCGGCCATGCTCATCATCAACCTGAGATCCGCCCACGCTGCTCCCGCAGATGTCTGAACCTGCGGCAATCTCGTCATAAATGCTCATTTTCCCACACAGCAATAACAGGCTAAAATTTATATACTATACCGTCACACAGATTTGAAAGGGAGCGATGACTATATGATAAAACGTTTTTCCGGCCGTGTGTATGCAATGCTCACTTATATTATGCTCTGCGTGTTGATTATATCAGGCGCCTGCTCAACACCAGCGCCGGAGGGATTCGCCATTTATCTAACTGAAGGAGATATCCCCCCTTCACAGATGCCGATCTTGAGCCATGTGGATCTCGCAGGACAGCCCGTCATCGCCATGAAAGACATCATCTCCTACAACGTAATAACGCATGAGATTTTGCTTACTGCGGATGCATTCGATCGCATCTCCCGCCTTGATGTCCCGGTCAGAGGCAGGTCGTTCGTGGTCTGTGTCGACCGTCAACCGATATACTGGGGCGCCTTCTGGACGCCGATATCATCCCAGTCATTTGACGGTGTCACGATAATGAAACCGCTCGGCTCCCGCGATCCAAAGGTTATTCAAATCGAGTCTGGTTATCCATCCTCGTCTTTCTTCAAAGGCGAAGACCCCAGAAATAACCTGGATGTAATGAGGTCTCTGCAACAGGCCGGCAAATTATCGGTCATTACATCAGCATCCCCGGTGAACAGGCTTCCACATTCTCTCAAAGGATACGAGCTCTATTCCTGGCCGGTAAATGGCCTGTGGCATTTCACACTGGTTACGGGCACTAACCGCAATAAAACGCTGGAAGAAGTAATCAGTACGGAAAATATTGTCTCCGCGGAGGGGTGGGTACATGTACATATGGTGGGATTGGATGCACTTATAACCATGCTAAGCACAGTTCCTCAGAACGAGCTTGTGTCCTGGCTGGGCGGGCTGCGCTCGGAGCAAACGCCGCAGAATGGTGTGGATATCACTCTCCCCGCTTCATCGATTATCGATGCAGTCAAGCAGCGCGCAGCAGAAAGCGGTATAAATCTTATGGTGCTATCGCCTTAATGGCTGGATTGTGATTATATCTGAATTAGCGGGATCGCAATATCACCACATATGTACCCATTTTCTGATCTCTGTCATGATGATTATGGTCTTTTTCTCGACGCCCTCCAGAGAATTGATGCGGTTATTGAGGAATTCCGAAAATGCCTCTATGGATTCGAACCACGCCCATACGCCTATATCATAATTGCCGGCCGCTAAAAGCACCTGCCTGACCTCGTCCATATCACAGAAGTAGTCTGCGATGCGGTTAAGCGCGCCGTTATCCACTTTCAAGGCTATTACAGAGGTGATCATTTTACCTAAACGGACGTTGGGGAAAGCCTGTATGTGTATTACATTACTGCTTAACAGATTATTTATTCTTCGCCTGATAGTGGCGGAGCTTATGTTGAGGCTTTTAGCCAGGCGGGTGTTGCTCTGATGCGCATTCTTTTCAAGCGCAGTAATAATTTTTAAGTCTGTTTCGTCCACCGGTTTACCGGTTTTTTGAACAACTCCGTGAGAACGCGACAGGTTAACAAACGCATATTTCCTATATTCCGTACAGATTGCGGTGTCTGTCTCCAGCACCCCGTTCATCGTATATAGCACGGTGTTCAAAAATTTGGAATACGCTTCCACTGTGATAAACCAACAGACCATTATCATGTTGTAGTAGCCGGCGGCCAATGCCAGAAATCCCACTTCTTCTTGTTTTGTCAAAAGATCAGCCGTACGTGAAATGGCACTGTTTTCAACTTTCAACAGTATCGAGACGGTAAGTGAAGTCCTGGCACGGTTGATCTGTACCGCCTGGATGCGTATGATATCATCCCTGATCAGCCTGTTTACCCTGCGTCGAACCGTAGGCGCACATATATCGAGCGCTGCAGCCAATTCTCTGCTGCTCATAGAGGCATCCTTCTCCAGTGCGGCAACTATTCTTTTGTCGATATCATCTATGTGCTTCATTGCCGTTATTAGTATCATATACTACTTGTTTTGTAAAAGAAATGATCAATTTGTTCATGTTTCATATCAATTGAATAATTTTACTAACTATTAATGAACAAATCATTGACTTGCGAAAAAACAGTGCTATTATGCAGATATCTTCAATAATTCATCCCGACCACAAAGTGCAACGACAATATATTTATCGAGTAGAGGATAGATGAACTCACTGCTTGAAGATATCAGGGTTTTAGATCTGACTGACGAAAAAGGCTCTCTCTGTGGGCGCATACTCGCCGAGATGGGTGCCGACGTTATAAAGGTTGAAAAACCGGGGGGTGATGCCTCCCGCAAGATAGGCCCCTTTTATCATGATGAGCCTGATCCGGATAAGAGTCTGACCTGGTTTGCATACAATCTGAATAAACGGGGTATAACCCTCGATATCGCTTCAAATAATGGATGGCCGATCTTCCTCAAGTTGATCAAAAAGGCAGACATCGTCATCGAGTCATTCCCTGTCGGCTATATGCAACAAATAGGGCTCGATTACATCGTGCTTAAAACAATAAATCCCAGGATCATCATGACCTCCATCACACCTTTCGGGCAGACGGGCCCCTACAAGGATTTCGTTGCCTCGGACATCGTCGTACAGGCCATGAGCGGGTATCTGCATCTTTGCGGGGATCCCGACCAAGCCCCCATGCGTATCAGTATCCCCCAGGCGTACCTTCACGCGGGCGGCGAAGCTGCCACAGCTACCATGGTTGCCCTCTATCACCGGGAAAACAGCGGCGAAGGACAGTATGTGGATGTTTCGGCGCAACAGAGCATGGTCAGGAATACGGTAAATGCCGTTCCATTATGGCTGACCTACGGTGAGATACTGGAGCGGTCCGGGGCATTCAGGGTCGGTCTTGGTAAGAACTTGCGCGCGCGACAGACATGGGCCTGCAAAGACGGCTTTGTTAACTTCCTCTTTGTCGCGGGAATACTGGCATCGGTGGCTGGATCGTCAGGATTAACGGACTGGCTGCAGGAAGAGGGTATTGCAACCGATTATGAAAGCAGGTTAAAAGATTTCGATATATCCAAATTCACGCAGGAAGAGTGGGAGGAGATGGAGGCCCCGGTAGCAAGGCTGTTCCTGAAATATACAAAACAGGAGCTGTTTGATGAGGGCAATAAAAGAAGAGTCAGCATCTGCCCCGTCCATTCACCCCAAGAGGTATTAGACTACCCCCAACTGGAAGCCAGGGGGTTCTGGACGGAGGTTCGGCACGAGGAACTCGGCTCTTCAATCAAGTACCCGGGAAGCTGTATCAGGTTCTCAGAGATGCCCGCCCCCGGGCTGCGCAGAGCGCCCCTGATCGGCGAGCATAATATGGAGATATATCGTAATGAGCTGGGATTATCCGCCGCAGAGATCTCCCGCCTGCAGAAGCTGAATATTATTTGAATGTGAAGTACTATGAGTAAACTACCATTGGAAGGCATCAAGGTCCTCGATTTTACCTGGGTGATAGCGGGCCCGCTCATCACGAAATGCCTGGCCGATTACGGAGCAACCGTTATCAGGGTCGAATCCATGGCACGTCCCTGTTTTCTGAGGGTATCAGGCCCATTCAAGGACCGCGTTGTCGGGCCGGACAATACCACCTATTTCGCTTACTTTAATCCCAATAAATACAGCGCCTCTTTGAACCTAAAGAAGCCGGTAGGGCTGCGGACGGCCAGAAAACTGGCGGATTGGGCGGACATAATAGTTGAGAATTATGTGCCGGGAAAGCTGGCGAAGCTGGGCCTTGATTATGAGAGTGTTAAAAAAACCAATCCGGATGTTATTATGCTGAGTACGTCAGGACAAGGTCAGACGGGGCCCATGGCCGCGATCCCCATGACAGGGATGATCCTGGTAGCTCTGACCGGATTTATGTTCTACAGCGGATGGCCGGGAGAAGACAGCACGCAGCCATTCGGCCCCGTGAACGATTTTGTTACCCCCTCATTCGCCCTCCCTGCAATTATGGCTGCTCTCCGTCACAGGAAATTAACCGGCAGGGGTCAGTCCATTGATCTGTCACAACTGGAAGCGGGAATTCAATTTTTAGCGCCCGGCATGCTGGATTACACGGTTAACCAGAGGCAAACAGGAAACGTCGGCAACTCCTCTCCCGAGGCTGCTCCACACGGCGTCTACCCCTGCGCCGACAGCAGATGGTGCGCCATAGCCGTTTTTTCGGATAACGAATGGAAGGCGTTCTGTACCGCCATGGATCATCCTGATACGGCGGACGATCCCCTGTTCAGCACTTTTGCATGCAGGAAAAGAAACGAAGATAGGCTGAACGAAATGGTTGGTCAATGGACCATTAAACATACACCCGAACACATAATGCAGACGCTTCAGAACGCGGGTGTACAGGCAGGGGTAGTTCAGAATTCCAGGGATGTCTGCGAAGATCCGCAGCTCAAAGCGCGCAACCATTTCTGGAGCATGAAACATCCCGTGATCGGGGATTCTATCAGTTTTGGCGAGCCTGCCATATTATCGGAAACACCCGCTCAACCGCTCAGGCCCGCCCCATGCCTGGGCGAACATACAGAATTTGTTGCATCTGAATTCTTGAATATGTCCGAGCAAGAGCTGATCGAGTTATTATCAGATGAAAGCTGATATCCAAAAGCGCACGAAGTATATAGATTAATAGGCGCAAGTACGCCATGAAAACGAGGAATGGGATGGATGCAAGTAATATATTAGCTGACAATATCGCCGGCATTACCATTAAGGACATCCCACGGGAAGTCGTGGACATAACAAAGAAATGCATCCTGGATACATTTGGCTGCATACTCGCAGGCTCCGGTTTATCCCAGGACAGTAAAAATGTGATCGACCTGTTTATCGAAGCAGGAGGCAATGAAGAGTCCACAGTCATAGGATTTGATAAGAAGCTGCCTTCCTGGTCGGCCGCTTTCGCCAACGGTGTGCTGGCGCATGCTCTTGACTACGATGACATTGTCGACGAAGCCGGGGTCCATCCTACCCTTTGCACTGTCCCGGCCACCTTCGCCCTGGCGGAAAAGAGGGGCGGTGTAACCGGCAAAGAGTTTATCGCCGCCGTTGCCCTGGGGAACGATTTAATATGCAGGCTGGGCTCTGCCATTAAAAGGAAGCAGGAGGGATTAACACTGGGCTTCCGGCCTGCTCCCGTGCTCGGTGTTTTCGGAGCCGCGGCAGCGGCGGGCAAGATACTGAAACTTGACCGGGAACAGATTGTGGATGCCATTGGCATCGCCTTTCACCAGGCTGCAGCGGGGACATTTGAGGTATTCCTCAGCCCCGGAGACCCCAAAATAAGGGAGCTCTACGGAGGCAGCATCGGGATGCAGGCCACCCTCGCAGCGCTGATGGCACAAAGGGGAGTCACAGGGATAAAAACGAGCTTCGAAGGTCCCGCAGGACTGTTCAACCTGTATTTCCAGGGAAAATATGACCGGGATTATCTGTTAGGAGATTTAGGGACGAGGTTCGACGGCCTGAACGTGGGATTGAAGGCCTGGTCGGCCAATAGAATCATGCATAATCACGTCCAGGCGGCTCTGGAACTGACGCGCGAGCATGGTATCAATCCTGCGGACATTGAGCAGATCACTCTTTATGTTACGGAAATACAGAAAAGATACGCCGGAGAAGAGAGGAAAAAACCTGCGACCAGCACCGAAGCAAGGATCAGCCTGCCGTTCTGTGTCGGCGCCGCCATCGTCAATAAGGGACTCGGCATCAGGAGCTTCACTTCAGATGGGCTGTCGGATACAGCTACGTTAATGCTGGCTCAAAAAATAGTAGCTGAGGATATCAGCTACGGCGAGGTCAAGTCCTTCTTCGCGCCGGGTAAAGTTTCAATTAAAATCAAATCAGGCGAGGTATTCATCAAACAAATAGACTTTCCCTTTGGACATCCGCATAATCCAATGAGCTTAGAAGATGCCGTTAACAAATTCAAAGACTGCGCTCAGTACTCAGAATCTCCAGGGCAGGCGGCACATATTCTGAAGACACTGAATAAGCTGGAGACCATCAAGGATGTGAGGGAGATCACGGGGTCATTCCAATAAACTATTTGAAGCATATACCTGGTGGCACTGTCAGAGAAGATATGCTTTAATGTGGCTTGAGACAAAACAGTTGTAAAAACCTCTTGATATCTTGAATATAATCTGCGAATAGAGGGAGCGGTGTATGGATACAATCGAATGCATGATGACTCGCAGGAGCATCCGTAAATACACTGACAGGTCGGTGGATGATGGTGTGGTGAAGCAATTGTTACAGGTGGCAATGGCGGCGCCGTCTTCAGCTAACGAACAACCATGGCAGTTCGTAGTTATCAGAGACCGTGAGATACTCAGTCAGGCATCCAAAATCCATACGTTCTCATATATGCTTGATCAGGCGGCCCTGGCTATACTGGTTTGTGAGGACCCAACTTTTGAAGTCAACACCGGCCGCGGTCCGCTTGACTGCTCTGCTGCCACAATGAATATCCTTCTGGCCGCTCATGCCCTGGGTTTAGGAGCTGTTTGGGTAGGGATATTCCCGATGCAGGAGCG
>JAQTLG010000054.1 GCA_028715025.1 Dehalococcoidia bacterium
TACTTTATGTGAACCTTTCGGACGGCACTTCACGCAAACAGCCGCTGGATGAAGACCTCGTCAGAGAATGCATAGTCGGCGCCGCCATCAACAACAGGCTGGCCCTCGACCTTATACGTCCCGATGTCGATCCGCTTTCCCCCGGAAATGCCATTATTATCGGCACGGGACCCTTCAACGGCACCTTCATACCGGGCGCCTCTCAGACTATGTCTGTCTATAAGTCCCCGCTCAACGGATCTTTCCCTCATAGCAATGCCGGCGGGGTTTTCAGCCACTTCCTTAAATCTTCGGGCTACGACTTCCTGGTGATAACCGGACGATCGCAATGGCCGGTCTATCTGATCATTGAGGATGATAACATCAGTCTAAAACATGCTTCTGATATCTGGGGCCTGGATGGGTTCGACACGGCCGATGAGCTCAGACTGAGACATTCCCCCTGCAGCATTATCCCCATAGGTATAGCCGGGGAAAGGCTATCGGCCATCTCCGTCACACACATCGACAAGGGAGGTACCATCGGCTCCGGCGGCCTGGCTGCAGTAATGGGCTCAAAGAAGCTCAAGGCTATCGTGGCCTGCATGGGCAGCAGGTCTATCGAAGTGGCCGATCCCAAGCGGCTGCGGATAATAGTGGATGGGATATTGGAGAAGATCACCGGCTATCATTTGCGTAACGAGATGATGAAGGGCGGCGCCATGACCATGACCTCCGCCTGGATACCTCCCGGCGTGGTGGCGCGTAATTCCACAGAGCTTATGCCCTACCCACCCGATTTAAAGGAGATCAAGGCAGAACTTTACGAGTCTCACAAGTCCGCACGTAAAAAGATTGCCTGTGCAACCTGTCCTCTGTCGGATAAGGATCGACTGGACCTGCCCGAATGCCGCAGCAGCTATGACACGGCTGTCTTTATGGAAATGGCCGCCATGACCTATTCTCCCGCCCTCGGCTACAGCAGCGGTGGAACAACTGCCGATAGATACCGTATGGCCATCCAGTACTATGACGAAATCAACAGGCTGGGGCTTGACCGCGTTTATAGCTTCAACGGCCTGGCCGATTTTGTAATTACTCTTTACGAGCAGGCGATTATTAATAAGAGTGATACCAATGGGCTGGAGCTCGACCGCAGCTATGACACACTGCTGGCCCTGGTGCGCATGACAGCCACCCGCGAAGGATTTGGCGCCGTGCTGTGCGATGGAATCTTGAGCGCCGCCCATAAAATAGGCAACCTGGCTGTCGGCCGTGTGCAGAACGTGGTTAAAGGACAGTTTATTGCCTTTGATCCACGCATGAGCGGATTCCTCCCCATGCACCTCGGTATGCTGGTGCATCCCGGCCGTACTCTAGGTGTAGCCGCCGCCATGGGGGCGCCTTCTTATAGCCCGGGGTGGCCCCTTGCCGATATAAAAAAACAGGCCGGGCGATGCGGTGTATCCCCGCCTGATATGGAACGCCTCTTCACAGCCGACTCTTTCAATCTGGGACGCCTGGCCAAGCACGGTGAGGATTTCTTCGGGCTGTTCAATATGCTCGGTCAGTGCCACCGCCTTTACATCTCGCGCTTCTACAGCCTGCAGACACTGGCCGACCTGTACTCCGCCATCACAGGCATTGAAAAAACCCCGATTGAACTTAAAAGGGCCAGCTCACGCATGTGGGATACATGGCTGGAGCTTAATCGCCAGGCCGGATTCACACACCGCGATGATGAGCCGCCGCACATCTGGTTCAAACCCCTGAAAAGCCCCGATCACGAATATGGGCTGTATGATTACAACCTGAAAAAAGAATTATCACGCGAGGATATCATGGGTTACCTCGATGAATATTACAGCGAAAGAGAATTACAGGAGTGAATGATGAACGATAAAACAAACGACATTAAAGACCGAAATTACATCGTATCCTGGAGCGGGGGGAAGGACAGCTGCATGGCGCTATACGAGGCGATGCGCCAGGGCCGTAAAGTTACACACCTGGTGAACTTTATCTCGAACGATGAGAAGAGAGTGAGGTTCCATGGGACCAACGCCGACCTGATCAGGCAACAGGGCGCCGCCATGGGTATCAAGGTAGCACAATATGAGACGGATTGGGACGGCTATGAGCGTGATTTTAAGGCGGCGGTGCGGAGCCTTTTGCCCACCGGAGTAAAAGGTATGATATTCGGAGACATCTACCTGGATGTACACAAGGAGTGGGTTGAGCGGGTGTGTGGCGAGATAGGCATCGAAGCATTGGAGCCTCTCTGGGGACAACCTACCGATGAATTACTCGATCAGTTTATCCAACTCGGCTTTGAGGCAGTAGTCGTAGGCGTAAATTCCCGTCACATGGATGAGAAATGGGTGGGCAGGATGGTGGACAGCACATTCCGTGATTATCTAAAACAGAATAATATAGACCCCTGCGGTGAAAACGGTGAATACCATACGGTGGTAATTAACGGCCCCATTTTCTCACGACGGCTATCGCTGATTACAGGCGGCGTGATTTCGAAAAATGAATACCGGCTGCTGGATATCCGTGATGTCAGGCTGGAGTATGCCACCTCCAAACCGGTTTGAGGATTTCCGACGAAGCCTTCAGACCGTTATCACCTTGTATGATTTACTCTTGAAGTAAGCCAGGGCGCTCAGCGATATGAAGACTATGATAAGCACGATTACTACAAGCACCAGCGCCTGGTTCATTTCGCCGTCCTGGACTGCGAAATAAATTGTTACCGGGATGGTTGCCGTCCTGCCCGGTATATATCCGGCCAGCATCAGCGTGGCGCCGAATTCGCCAATGGCGCGGGCAAAAGCCATAACAGCGCCGGCCGCCACTCCCGGCCAGGCCAGGGGCAAAGTGACCGACCAGAATGTTCTCCACTCGCTTGCCCCGAGCGTACGCGCCGCATTCTCCACACTTACGTCTACCTGCTCGAAGGCGCCCCGCGCGTTCATGTACATTAGCGGAAAGGATACTACAGTGGCGGTAATAACCGTTGCCGGCCACGAAAATACCACCGTTGTTCCGAATAACAACAGCAACTGTCCGATAGGACCGTATTTGCCGAACAGCATCAGCAATCCCAGGCCTACCACAGTCGGAGGTAAAACAAGCGGTAGAATCAGGATACCATCGATGAAATTTCTCAGCTTTCCCTCATACCTTGCCATCCAGCGAGCCACGGCTATGCCCGTAAAGAAGGTTATGATAGTGGCTGTGAAAACAGTCGACAGAGAAATCCACAGCGGAGAAAGCACTGACTCCATCATCTATACTGCCCAATTATTGGATTTACTTCGATGTCTTGGGTTTGATCACGGTGAATCCATATTTATCAAATATGGCCGCCGCCTGGTCGCTGAATAAGAATGTTTCATAGGCCAGAGCAGCCGTCGTATCCTTTCCCGTATTTATTACAGCCACAGGATATAATACTTTTTGATTAATGTCGTCCGGAGCGTCCGCTACGACTTTAACACTCTTTGATATTTTAGCATCCGTCAGAAATACAATGCCGGCGTCAACGTTGGAGCTTTCGACATACTGCAATACCTGTCGCACATTGCTGGCAAGCACCAGCTTGGGCTTCAACGTTTCCATGATATCGAATTGATTTAAGATATCCCGTGCATACTGACCGGCCGGCACAGAATCAGGATCACCTATGGATACCTTTTTGACCGAGTCGCCCGTCAGATCATTGAAACTCTTTATTTCCAGAGTGCTGTCGCCTGGTACTATCAGCACTACCTTGTTGCACAGTAAGTCCTTTCTTGTATCCTCAACAATCAGGTTTTTACTCTGAAGCGCATCGATCTGCTTTGGAGATGCCGATATAAATACGTCAGCCGGCGCGCCGTTCTCGATCTGTTGCTGCAATGTACCTGAACCCGCGTAATTGGCGATTACAGTTACGTTCGGATTCTCTTTTTGATATAGTGCATTGATTTCAGTGATCACATCGGTCAGGCTTGCTGCCGCGGATACATTCACCGTGACAGCCGACGCTGAACATCCAACACACAGCAGGACAATCAGCAACAGGCCAATTGATATGCATGAGGTGAATTTCGATTGCAAGATCTTCCTCCTTTTTTAATGTCCCAATTATATCAAAACCGATGTTCACATATTTAGTAATTTATATTCGCCTGCCCTTCTTTTTCAACCTCCACTCACCAGACGGTACAATTTCACCGTGTCGTTATCCTTGAGCGCCGTAGCATTCCAGACCGGCTCCTCGTTTACGTGTACGATAACGGCCTTCTGTAAATATGGCGGCAGCTTGAGAAATACCAGCAGGTCGCGTACAGTGCAGTTATCGGGCACTTCGATGATTGAATCGCTGGCGTAATCTTCTATTTTAATAAACTTGCCATAGATCAGATTTATTTTCATTTCTTTACCCCTGATTTCTTATAGAAATCTCCGGACTATTTCCTTTTCATCATACCCATGCAAATTGAAAGAAGAATACCGAAGAAGTTGAACATGGCGGGGTTGCCCACCAGCTTTAAATTATAATTATTCATGGCCACCTGCAGACCAGTATCTCCCCCCAGCGCCAGGGTCTTGAAGCCGATATCAGCGTTCTCGAAAACCAGCGCCAGGTCGTAGTCCTTCAGCACTGTATCTGAGGAAAACTTACCGTTCCTTATCATATAGCGCCTTCCTCTCGTGCCATCCTTGGTCATAATGACATATTTTGCGCTACGTACGCGCATCAGCTCCTTAACCGCCTTATTATTTTTAGCTGCCAAGCCCATCATAAAACCCAGGACTGCCAGCAACATCGAGAACAACATCTCACAATCACCTCCGGATTTGATTTACGTGAAAAGATAATCGGGATAGAGCTTCTTTAAACTGACCAGCGACATGACTTCCTCATTCACCGGATTATTGAAGACGGCCTGGGGTGTGTCGCACTGCACAATTCTGCCCCTGGAATACACCATGACCCTGTCAGCCAGTGAGAACACCTCGAGAACGTTATGTGTTACCAGAATCGCCGGTATGTGAAACTCCCGTTTGACCACATTTACCAGGCACCTGCGCATCTCCAACCGGAGCTGGTCATCCAAAGATGAAAAGGGTTCGTCCAGCAGGAGAACCTCAGGATTGCGCATCAATGCCCGGGCCAGTGCCACCCTCTGTTTTTGGCCTCCGGAAATCTCATGAGGGTATCGGCCTCTGTATTCGGCCAGGCAGAACAACTCCATCATATCCATAGCTTTTTTTCGTGCTTCCCGGCTATCGATACCGCGCGTTCCGAAGAGAATGTTTTTCTCAACGGTCATGTGTGGAAAAAGTGCCAGATCCTGAAAAACATAGCCGACCGACCTCTGCTGCGGCGGAAGGTTGATTTTCATGTCCTTGCTGTACAGCAGCCTGCCGTTCAGCCTGATATGCCCGTCGCCCTGCGGGGCTATTCCTGCGATGGTGCGCAATGTCATGCTCTTGCCGGCGCCGGAATGCCCGAAGAGTACGACCAGCTCACGCTGCATTCTCCAGTTAACATCGAGTGAAAATCCGGGCAACTCCGTTTTAATGTTGATTTCTAAATCCATCTCTGTTTACCCGTAAGCATATCTACTGCATAAAAATAGCGCGGATTCGATATTTACTTTTCCACACCTGTAGATAATCTAAAGCCGTTTGCAGCTAAAATAGCCTTGTATTTTTCAGAATATAGCGATTCGATGAATCTTCCCGCCTCTGCGGGATGAAGGCTTCGCGTGACCACAGCCACCGGATATCTCACAGGGCTGTGCGAGCTTTCGGGCGCCTCCAGTATCAGTGATAACTGGTCCTTGGACGCAATATAGTCCGTATAAAAGATGATGCCCGCATCCGCTTCTTTCCGTGACACAGCATCAGTTACCTGCGCAATCTGGTCATAATAGACCAACTTATCTGCAATACGGTCCTTAATCCCATAATATGTCAGTACCTCGCCAGCATAGGCGCCCGATGCCGCAAGCTTGGGATTTCCCAGAGCAATGCGTTTAACCTTTTCTGTTGCAAGGTCTTTGAATCCAGTCAGTCCCGCAGGATTATCGATAGAAGACACCAGCACCAGCCAATTCCCCGTAAGAATCCGCTGTGTGCCCTTGTCGATTAATCCCTTTTCTATCAACGTATTTACATCCCATACAGAAGCCGATACAAAAACGTCGGCAGGCGCGCCGGCTACTATCTGCGCAGCCAGGCTGCTGCTACCGGCGCAGCTAACTTTGACTTTGACATCCGGTTTATCGACTTCATAGCACTTTGCGATCTCAGTCATCGGTTTCTTTAAGCTCATAGAAGTAAAGACTATAAGCTCTGTTTTAGGGCCACCTGAAGGGACGCAACCATTCATGCTGATTGGTATGAGCAAAGAAGCCACGAGGCAGATCACTAAACCGTAACCGGATAATCCCACTATCTGATATCTTCTCCCTGTTTACTCATTCTTTTCATACCGGCATAGCCGCCTACCCGCCGGTTAACGCCACTATACGCTCCTGAATAGAGCGCGCAGTCCGGTAGCGCAATTCAATCTTGTGCAACGCCTGTGTTTTTCCCGCTTCTCTTTCCAGCTTTTGACCGAATCGCTGTTCAAGGGAGACCTGCCGATCCTCCTGCACCAGTTTATCGGCGAGGTAAAGCACCTCGGCAGCGCTAACACTGCCCCCTGAACCGGCAGTTATATCCATATGTGTGGCTATGAGTGCGGCAGCCTCGGGAAAGCCTGACTCAGCCACCAGTCTGGCCGCCTCGCCGGCGTGGCCGGGTCTATCCCTGGCAAGATCGTGCAACAGGGCCGCAGCTACAATCAGATCCCTCTCCACAGCACAACCTGCACTGTTGAGGGCATCGGTCATACTACCCGCTATATCTGCCACAGCGCGACAGTGCCGCAGTGTATGCTCCGGCATACCAAACATGGACGCGATTGCCCTGCATTCATCCGGTGACGGTATATGCCGCCGCTTCCAGCGTTCCCGTAATTCTAAGTATTTTGCGGGGGTATCCATATCAAACAGTATGTTTTCGTCAGCTACGGGGATTAGGGTAGTGTCATCCTGCAACATAGCCAGAGCACCCTTTAAACCTTTCCCCCCACTGTATCGGCGTATAAACTCGATATGCTCAGCGGGAACCACTGGAGGATGCCCCCGCCTGCTCAAGAAAGATGGTATTAATATTCTTCCCCGATGAAAAGTGCTTCTTTCGATCAAATACTGTATTGTCTGCGCCCGAACCAGAGGGATGTCAGCAGGTAAAATGAAGAGAGACCCCGTCTCCGCTTCTAAGCTGCCCAACCCTGCCTGTACTGAAGAGAACATGCCCTCTGCATAACGGTCGTTTATTACAATCCTTACATTCAGTCCGACCAGTGCCGGGATTAGTTTCTCCTGGCAGTGACCTGCGACAACACGTATATCAGCCACACCGGCATCCACGAACGAGGATATCACTCGCTCTATGACCGGTTGCCCGCCCAGATCCAGCAGCGGTTTAAACTGCTTCATCCTTTCCGAGTACCCGGCCGCCAGGATTATGGCCGTGATGCCTGGCCTTTCCATTTCCTCTTCTGTGCCCTCTTTTCTATCAATTCCCCCACAATGCTCACAGCTATCTCTGCGGGAGTCTCTGTTTCAATTTTCAGGCCGATGGGACAATGCACTTTCTCAAGCTGTTCGGCTGTAAAACCCTCCGCTAACAGCGTTTTATATATCGCGTCTCTCTTGCGATTGCTGCCGATCATGCCGATATATCCGGCTTTTGTATGTAATGTCTGCGCCAGCACGGTCTTATCGTAAGCATGCCCCCTGGTGACAATAACTACATAACTGTCATCGTCAAGCTGGAGGCCGTCGTAACAATCATCAAACGATTTAAGCACAATGATCTCCGCCGGGAGTGCGAACCTTTCACGGTTGGCATATTCTGTACGGTCGTCCAACACTACGGTCACGAAACCCACCCTGGCCGCAAGATCATTGACCTCGCGCGATATATGTCCTGCGCCGAATATATACAGGACACCCGTATTGAGCACAATATCGACCCAGAACTGATGACCCTCTATATCCACCAGAGCAGGCTCATTTAAGCCCCATACAGTGTCCGTCAGCCTCGCTGTCAATCCGGCAGACCCGTCTGAACCGGTGGCACAAGTGCTGCCAGGCGCAAGTACGATATGTTCCAACGGCCCGGAACCCTCGTCCGCAACAGGCAGTGAAGTAATCATATAACTTTTATGGTTACGCCTCCTGCCCGCCAATAGTCTGTCAAATACTTCCGACGTATTGCTATCGGCAGGCATATACTCGATCAGTAGCTCACACTTCCCCCCGCAAACCATGTCTGCCACGGTTACATCATCACCCGTCATATCGAACCAGAGCCTGGCGAAGCCTTTTTCACGAAACAGGTCAACGGCTTTTCTCATGGCAGCCGCCTCGATCAGACCGCCGCCTACGGTGCCTTCGATCCCGCCGTTCCTGCGTATGATCATAGCGGCGCCCAGGTGTCGTGGACTTGAGCCCTTTATACTGATGACCCTGGCCAGCACTAAATCTTCGCCGCGCTGCAGATGGCCGGCGATGATATCCAGCAGATCAGTCATATGTTACTTCTCCGCACAGGCCAGGAGCGCTCTTTTGACCAGCGTCCTGGCAACCGCCACCATGTATTTATTGTGCTCGAGCGGTTTGGCCTCTGCCACGGCAGCCGTGCCGGCCTCCTCCGCGGCCGCCTCGTCGAGGACACGGCC
>JAQTLG010000055.1 GCA_028715025.1 Dehalococcoidia bacterium
CGGGGCAAGATCTTATAGGCTGCGGCGCCGACACGGTTGCCGGCAACCGGGATAAAACTGGGCTGGCGGAATCTCTGGCGGCCCGGCCTTTGCTCCAATCCTCCCGCGCTGTTGCCCGGGGCCCCGGCAGAGTACGCAGTTTCGTCAAGATACAGGACGGATGCGATAGATTTTGCTCCTATTGCATCGTACCCTTCGTTCGCCCAACAAAATACAGTGTAGATGCCGGCTCCGTGGTCGATGAAATCCGTTCAAGAGCCGCAGAAGGATACAAGGAGATTATCCTTACGGGCACTGAGATCGGCTCATACATCAGCAATGGACTGAATCTGATAGACCTGATCAAGCTCATCCTGCATGAAACATCTATTATAAGATTACACCTTACCTCACTGCAGCCCCAGGAGATAACAGAGGAACTGCTGGCCTTGTGGCAGGATAGACGGCTATGCCGCCACTTTCACATGGCCCTGCAGAGCGGCAGCGATAAGGTGCTTAAACTGATGGGGAGGCGCTATACGACGGATATCTTCACACGGTCAGTAGAAATGGTGCGCGCATCGGTCCCCGATGCGTCAGTGACAACTGATATCATAGTGGGTTTTCCCGGCGAATCTGACGAGGATTTCATAAATAGCCTCGAATTCTGCCGCCGCTTGAAATTCGCCGCCCTGCACATCTTCCCGTACTCCTCCAGGCCGGGGACTGTGGCGGCGCAGATGACTGAGAGGGTGAGTGAACATATCAAGAGGCAACGCAGCGGTACCATGCTGGAGTTGGCCGCCAGCTCTGCGGATATATTCGCCGGACGCGTCATAGGTCAAACCAGAGAAATCCTCTGGGAAAAAGAGATGCGTCCGGGATCGCAGATTTACTCGGGTTTGACAGATAATTACATCCGCGTTTACACCAGAAGCAGCCTCGATATCTCTAATACAATCTCCAGGACCCGTTTGGTCGGACACGTCAGTGATTCAGGGCCATCATTTATCATCAGGTCGAAAAAGCGCAAACAGGGTGGACTCTGGGGAAGCCTACTATTATGAAGATAGGAATCAAAGTCATCCCGCGCTCGTCCAGAGAAGAGATCGTTAAAACCGATGGAGGTTATCTGGTCAGGGTTAAAGCACAGCCTAAGGAAGGCAAAGCTAACGAAGCAGTTATTAAGCTGGTGGCAGAGCACTTCGGGGTCGCCAGGTCAGAGGTGCGCATCACCAGCGGGCTGAGCGGACGCAACAAAATAGTTGAGATAAGGACATAACGCGCATGACATTCAACCGAAACGCCTATCTGCAACCTAGCGAACTCTGCGATTTCGACACCAGCCGTCAGATAAATCAAAAAGTGCTGGAACTGACTGCCGGCTGCACAACCCGTCAGTCAAGATTTGAAAAGATTTTTGCCTTCGTAAAAGAGCTGCCCTACGGTTTCGAGGACTGGGATTTAAAGGCCTCCGATATCCTGAAAAAAGGCTGGGGCATGTGTTCAGGCAAGACCAACCTTCTGGTCGCCATGCTTCGGTCGGCAGGGATACCCGCGCGTTATCGTGTCTATCGTATTAAAGCGGACAGCACGCTATGGAGCCAGATGGGCCGGGCAAATAGCCTGCCGGTACGGCTGGAGGAACTGGGCGATGAGCGGGACCATGTGGACTGCGAAGTATGGATCGAACATTGGATAGTCAGTGATCCGGGCCGAGACAGCGCTATGGAGAAAGGGATACTCAAGCTGGGAGGGGACCTGAAAAGGCATGTGATAACCGATGAAAAAGGCAGGGAAAAATATCTGCGGCTGGCAGTTATCGATCAATGGGCAAGACAGAGACAATCACGGCGTGCATTCCGCAGAGGCCGCACCGATGCTTTTACCGAGATCAATCGCCAGCTGGATCAGCTGAGAAAGTTCGGCTCAACTATTTGACATTGACCGTTACCGTCTGAAATTGGGCGCCTTCGGGGCTGGTAACAGTCAACATATAGGTGGTTGTGGCGGTCGGCAACACCTGTGTACTGCCTTCGCCGGAAACGGTACCCACATTCTTGTCAATGGATACAGAAGATCCGTTTATCGTCTGCCAGCTTAATATCGAAGAGCCGCCGCTACGGATCACATTAGGAGTAGCTGTAAATGACTTGATCACAGGTGTATCAATCGTGGGAGGCACTCCGGATACGGTCAGAGTTGTTGTGGCCACTATGGAACCCTGGTTATTGGTTGCCGTCAGCCTGTATGTCGTGGTAAACGGTGGATTGACCGGCTGGGAACCTTGCGGACGAATGATAGTGAAACCCGGCTCAATCTCGACATCATAGCCATTTCGCACGTCCCATGTCAGCGTGGCATAATCGCCCGACACGATATTGGCGGGAACGACATTAAATATAGCCACTTCGGGCAGATTAAAGGACGGCGTTGTCACCTGTGCCGGAGCGGGTGAAACTGTATCCGTCTGCGAAGGCGTAGAGGGTTTTTCCGCCGGAGAGGGTGACGCCGGGGGCGTCACCACTGTCACACACCCTACCGCCAGGATTATAATAACGACCAATGCCAATACTATTTTTCTCATAGCAATTCTCCTATATTTGGCCGGCCGGACATTTCATTAAACATGTTTTAACAATTACCCTGCCGTCCAGGCCACTTATCTCTACGACATTCGCCTGATAAACTCGATAATCTCATCTATATCCGGCAACTGACTCAATGGATATGTTTTAAAAAATGCAATCACGCCACTGTCATCGATAATAATATTGGCCCTCTCGGAAAAACCGTTTTTTCCGCGGAATATATCGAATAATTTGGCCGCTGCGCCATGCGGCCAGAAATCGGAGAGCAGAGGGATTTTCTTGATATCAAGGCTCTCAGCCCACGCCTTTTTAGAAGGCACGGGATCGACACTCAATCCCACCGGGACGGTTTTCAACGACTCGAAGACTGCAAAATTCTTTTCAAGCGAGAGCATCTGACTGGCGCATACAGCTGTCCAGGCCAGCGGATGAAAGGAAAGCAGTACGCGTTTACCCCTTTGTGCGAATAGGATGAAGTTGTTCCCGTTATGGTCCTGAAGAGTGAAGTCGCCGGCGCTGTCGCCGACCTTGACTCTGCGTATAATCTCCGCCAAATTCTACCTCCTTGTTACAGGTCAATATTTGATCTGACCGTGCATCATAATTATATCTCGCCGCATCGACGATGATAAATTCAATCGTTCGGCCGGCGCATGATGAAACAGAATAAAACGGCTGGCGATGATATAATTTGACCGGAACTGATCGACCTGATGGATAAATAGGCCGGTGTGGTTAAATCCCGCGGTTTAGACTAAAATATTGCAGGCTTTAAGCCAATCTCACATAAAAGGGTAGACATGGGCGAAATCAAACATGCACGGCATGAACTCAAACATCGGGTCAGGGTAGTAACCGCAACTGCCTTGTTCGATGGCCACGACGCAGCCATCAACATTATGCGCAGGCTGATCCAGGCCGGCGGCGCTGAGGTCATCCACCTCGGCCACAGCCGGTCGGTAGGCGAGATAGTGGAAGCAGCCATCCAGGAAGATGTGCAGGCTGTGGCTATTTCCTCTTACCAGGGCGGCCATATGGAGTTCTTCAAGTACATGAAGGACATGTTCGATAAACTCGGAGCGGGACATATAAGGATCTTCGGTGGTGGTGGTGGCGTCATACGCCCCAATGAGATAAAGGAGCTGCAGGAGTACGGCATCGAGCGCATTTACGATCCTGAGGACGGCCGCAACATGGGACTGGTTGGCATGATAGACGACCTGCTGCAGCGTTGCGACTTCCATACCATCGGTATTACCTCCGAACACGACAAGTCTAAACGCGGCGCAGCCATTCCGGCGCCGGCCAAACTCAATACGCAGGAACCCGCAAAGGTTGCCCGCATGATCACGCTGGCTGAGATGGGAGTCGATCCATGGTCCAAGTACAGCGATATATTGAAAGAGAAAGCCGGCCAGAACAGGGCCCCGGTGATTGGAGTAACCGGCACGGGAGGCTCAGGTAAAAGCTCGCTGCTGGATGAACTGGTACTGCGCTTCAGGACGGATAATCCCGGCAAAACGGTGGCGGTGCTTTCAGCCGATCCCTCCAAACGCCGAACCGGGGGCGCACTGCTGGGCGACCGTATCCGCATGAACTACGTATACGGCGGCAATGTATATATGCGTTCCCTTGCCACCAGAGGATCAAAAACCGAGGTCCCCGAGGTGATCCAGGATGCTATCGATGTGGTAAAAGCGGCCGGCTATGATCTGGTTCTGGTGGAGACCGCAGGCATCGGCCAGGGCGATACAGCCATAGTGGACATATCGGACGTCTGCCTCTATGTCATGACCGCCGAGTATGGGGCACCCACGCAGCTTGAGAAGATAGATATGCTGGATTTCGCGGATATTGTGGTGCTCAATAAATACGACAAAAAAGGCTCCGAGGACGCCCTGCGTGACGTCAGGAGAGTATTGAGGCGTACACACGAGAAATTCGATGCGCCGCTGGAAAGCATGCCGGTCTACGGCACCATCGCATCACGCTACAACGACGAGGGCGTAAACGGCTTGTACGCCGGGCTTCTTGACTGTATCAACAGAAAATGCGGACAACAGTTTATATGCAGTATACCTGAAGACATCGTGTCACATACAAGCTCAGTACGATTTGCCATCCCGCCTGACCGCATACGATATCTGGGAGAGATCGCCGAAACGGTGCACGATTATAAAAAGGGTGTGCATAAACAGGCCGAGATTGCCCGGCGCATCCAAGAGCTGCGCTCTGCACTGGTGGAAATTGAAGATGAGCCCGCACGGGAGGCTATCGAAAAGAAAGTGGCGTCTCTACACGATAAGCTCAAACCGGAATGCCGCAAACTGCTGTCAGGCTGGGACGAGCTGCGCAGGACCTATAGTGGCGACTACTTCCGCTATAGTGTACGCGGCCAGGAATATAAAGTGGAGCTGATCGATACTACGCTGGCCGGCACTAATATTCCCCGGGTTATCGTGCCGGATCTGAAAGACCATGGCGAGAGGCTGAGGTACCTGATGCTTGAGAACGTGCCGGGGCACTATCCCTATACTGCAGGAGTTTTCCCCTTCAGGCGCAAGGGAGAGGATCCTAAACGCCAGTTCGCGGGTGAGGGAGGGCCGGTGCGCACCAATACGCGCTTTCACTTCCTTTCACAGAACGACGAGGCCAAGCGCCTGTCCACCGCCTTCGACGCCGTCACCCTCTTCGGCGAAGATCCTCAGGAGAGCCCCGACATCTTGGGCAAGATCGGAGAGTCCGGCGTATCTATATGCACACTGGAAGATATCAAGAAACTGTATGCAGGTTTCGACCTGTGCTCTCCCAATACATCGGTCTCCATGACCATAAATGGCCCGGCTCCTATAATGCTGGCTTTCTTCCTTAACGCAGCCATCGACCAGCAGGTTGACAGATTCACGGAACAACACGGGCGGCTTCCCACACCGGACGAGCACGCGAGGATTAAAGCACAAACGCTGTCCATCGTCCGCGGCACGGTCCAGGCCGATATTCTTAAGGAGGACCAGGGACAGAACAGCTGCATCTTCTCGATTGAGTTCGCACTCAAGATGATGGGAGATATCCAGGAGTACTTCATCAATCATAACGTGCGCAATTATTACTCCGTCTCCATCTCGGGCTACCATATCGCCGAGGCGGGCGCCAACCCCATAACTCAGGTGGCGTTCACGCTGGCGAACGGGTTTACCTACGTGGAATACTATCTATCAAGGGGATTCCCCATCGATTCATTCGCGCCCAACCTGTCCTTCTTTTTCTCAAACGGCATGGATGCCGAGTACACGGTAATCGGCCGGGTGGCCCGCCGCATCTGGGCGGTGGCGATGCGTGAAAAATACGGCGGCAACGAACGCAGCCAGCAGCTTAAATACCATATACAGACCTCGGGCAGGTCTCTGCACGCTCAGGAGATACAGTTCAACGATATCCGCACCACACTCCAGGCGGTGCTGGCTTTTTATGATAACTGCAATTCGCTCCACACAAACTCTTATGATGAAGCTATAACCACTCCCACCGAAGAATCTGTCAGACGAGCTATGGCGATTCAGCTCATCATCACACGCGAGTTCGGGCTGACCAAGAACGAAAACGCCTGGCAGGGCTCTTACATACTGGAGCAATTGACCGACCTGGTAGAGGAGGGCATACTGGATGAGTTCGAACGTATCTCCAAGCGAGGCGGAGTGCTGGGCGGTATGGAGCTGCAGTACCAGCGCGGCAAGATCCAGGATGAATCGATGCTCTATGAACAGCGCAAACATTCAGGAGAGCTGCCTATCATCGGTGTCAATACGTTTTTAAATCCCAGGGAGGGCAACCTGATCCCGTTTGATATACCTCTCAGCCGCTCGACCGTAGAGGAAAAACAGGAACAAATTAATAATCTGCGCAGCTTTCAGAAAACTAACTCTGCCAGAGCCATAGAATCGCTCAAGAAACTGCAGCAGGTAGCTCGTGAAGGTGGCAATATCTTCGAGCAGATGATGGAAACAGCGCGTTACGCCTCGCTGGGGCAGATAACAGGCGCACTCTACGAAGTTGGCGGCAAATACCGGCGTAACATGTGACGCCGCATCGGCTGCTTCATGGCCTGCAATGATATAGAGATCCGGCTAAATATCCCTGTCAACCCACCCCTCGCCTGACATCAACACCGTGTGGCGGTCTGCGGATGTATGTCCGATCAGTCTTCCTGGCGCTGGTCGCGCAGAAAGTCCTCTATGTCCTTGATTATCTGCTCCGATCCTTCGGGCTCTACACCTGTAGCGTTTCCATCAAGATCGTACTGTTCTTCCAGCGATCGCAGGAAGATGCGCATCTGCTCGTTTTCGGAGATCAGTCGGTCCAGTATTCCGCACAGGCTGTCGGCCGATCTCTTCAGATCGCCGAGATCAAGATCAAGGGCCAACAGAGTGATGATTTTCTTTACGGTTTCAAAGCATACCATGGGATTGCTCTCGGCGCGTATATAGAAGGGCACATGTCCCCATATGCTGACGGCGGGTATTCGGCGCATAGCACAGACGCTCAGCAACGGCCCATGGATACTGCTGGGTCCGGTGTAACTGATAGGTTCAATCCCTGCCTGCTCGAGCAGCTCGATCATAACCTGGTCATTGACCAGCCCGCTGATACGCGTCTCTCGCGTATGTGGGATCCTGTCGTACAGCCCTCCAACGGCATATACACGATGCGCATTGTAATAGCCCGCCATGTCAGCGATCACTTCGGCATACGATTGCCATCTCATCTGCGGTTCGATGCCGCTGAAAATAATGAGGTCGCGGGGCCCAACTGGATTGTGCCAGTAGTATAGGCTGTTGGCCGGCATAAGAATGGGCCACAGCATGCCGTTCTCGACATTAATAGAGGGCCTTATCTTGTCGAAATCGTAATAATCGTCCGATTTCATCTCGGCAAATTTCACGGCAGGCAGCTTTTTTATCATGTAGGACACTGTGCCCGTGGAAACCTGGGCAGCATCGGGCCAACCGACAAAGGCCGCTACCAGATCGGGTTGGCGCAGCGAAGGCTGTTCAAGAAAAACAATATTGCTCGGTTCCATTTTGCTTCATTGGCTACAGCAGAATACTTCGAAATTCACAGTGCCTTTTGCTTCATTACCGCTGCTGTCGCTTACAATAACATCGACCTTGAAATCACCACCCACACCGGGGGCAATCCAGTTTACTTTACTGGCGGTTCCGTCGTTAATATTCATCCCCGCGGCTGCCTGCAGTTTCCCGCTGGTTGCCGACCATTTGAATCTCAAATCCTGAGCTTCCGCACCCTCTATAACGCACTCTATGGCTGAGGCTGTCCAGATGCGCATCCGCTTGGCCCCTGTCACAACTTCCTGGGAGGGAAGCGACATTTTCAACACGACCGGCGCATCCACACTGGCGCTACCATCCGCATTTACAATTACTTTAACTTCGTGAACAGCAGTAGCCTGCCCGCCTTTGTCATCGCTGACCGTTACCGTGATATCGTACTTGCCCATGGTAGCAGGCGATATCCATGTCACAGTTGCTCCATCCCCGGTTACGGTACCATTGTCGGCGATCCATTTATATGTCAGCACATCGCCATCTTCATCCGTGGCAATGCATGAGAACTGCCCTTCCGCCTCCGGTGCCCATTCAGAAGCACCGATAATCCGCTGGATTACCGGTGCATGGTTCACCTGCGGAGTTGGGGCGGGCGCGGCGCAGGAAGCAATTAAACACGGTGCAACAAGTGCTACAATCAAAACTGTGGCTAACTGTACATTTTTAGCAAATATCATGATCATCTTCCCTCATAAATCACTTGAACGTATCAATTTTGGCCTCTTCCACAGCAGAGTACTTCCAAGTTCACTTCACCCGTGGCCTTATTCCCTGCCTTGTCGGCAACCATAACACTCACTGTGTATTTACCCGCCTGATTCGGTGCAATCCACCCTACCCGGCTTGCTTTCCCTTCTTCAAGCCCGTCTGCCATCAGCTTGCCGGCATTTGCCGCCCAAGTGAAGGTGTATTCCGAAGAATCACCGGGAACAAGGCACTGGATTTCCGGTGTCGACAGACCTTTGACCTGTCTAGATTCTGTGGCTGCATTGGTGGCGGGCGGGGTCAGCTTCAGATATACGGTTGTATCCACGGGCGGGGGCGGAGGAGCA
>JAQTLG010000056.1 GCA_028715025.1 Dehalococcoidia bacterium
GATAAGTACAACGCTGTCCAGATCGGCTTCGGAGAATCGAAAAAGCTGAGTAAGGCGGAGAAGGGGCACCTCAAGGAAAATGGAAATTATCGGTACCTGCGAGAGCTCCGCACAGACGACGTAAAGGATTACCAGGTCGGCCAGAAAATAGATGCCGGGATGTTCAAGGCCGGTGATATAGTTCAGGTCGAGGGCATTTCCAAGGGCAAGGGGTTTGCAGGCGGAGTAAAGAGGTACCATTTTAAGGGTGGGCCAAAGACGCACGGGCAATCCGACAGGCACCGTGCCCCGGGTTCAATCGGCTCCACCACTACGCCGGGCAGGGTATTCAAAGGACTGCGCATGGCAGGGCACATGGGAGCCTGCAAGGTTACGGCGCGAAATCTGGTAGTCGTCGAAGTCGACACCGCCAAGAATGTATTGCTGCTGAAGGGGGCAGTTCCGGGTGCTAAGGGCGGAATATTGCTGATTGAGAAAGCATCATAATATAAGGTTAATGCAGTGGATTTAGAAATATTTGATTTAAAAGGCGAAAAGACCGGGAAAATAAAGGTCAGTGATTATGTATTTGGCCAGGCTGTGAATGAGCCGGTCGTGCACCAGGCCATGCTGATGCAGCTCGCAAACAGGCGGCAGGGTACCGCCGATACCCAGACCCGCTCGGAAGTGACCAGGAGCACAAAGAAGATGTATGCCCAGAAGCACACCGGCAGGGCTAGGCGCGGTGGTGCTACGTCGCCATTGCTTAAGGGCGGAGGCGTGGTCTTCGGTCCACATCCTCGCAGCTACAGGCAGGATATGCCCAAGAAAATGCGCAGGCTGGCCTTGCGTAGCGTTCTTTCAGGCAAGGTGAGGGATGGTGAAGTTAAGGTGCTCAAAAAGCTCGACCTTAAGGAGTCCAAGACCAGGCTGATGTCAGATATATTGTTTGCCCTTGGTGTTGATAACACCGCCATCATAGGTGTTGCCATGAGCAAGGACAACGTCACCAGGGCATGCTCCAATTTGCCGGGAATCAAGACCACTATGGTTTCGATGCTGAACGTCACCGACCTTCTGTCATACAGGATGCTGGTGCTCGATGTCGATGCAGTCCGGCGCATTGAAGAACTTTGGGATGAGAAGAAGGTAGAAAAGAGCAAGGAAAAGGCGGGATAAAGCGCCGAGAGGTTTATTTACGCGATGAATTTATTCGAGATTTTACGCAGGCCGCTGGTAACCGAGAAGAGCACGAAGCTTTCAGAGCGGAATAAATACGTATTTGAAGTGGATAAAAGGTCTAACAAGGACCAGGTCAGACTGGCCGTTGAGAAAGCATTTAAGGTAAGTGTTATAAGCGTTAATATTATCAAGGTACCTGGTGAGACCAAGAGAATGGGCAGGAGGGCAATCAGCCACCCTGCCTGGAAAAAGGCAATTGTGACGCTCAAAGAAGGGGATAAAATCCAGTTCTTTGAGGGAGTCTAAGATAACAGGAGTAGAAATTGGGTTCTGTTATAAAGAAACGCAAAAAAAAGATGGCGAAGCATAAGCATCGTAAGCTCTTGAGAAAGAACAGATGGCAACGCCGCCACTCTTAAAAAGCAGGAGTAGTTAGATTTGGCTTTAAAGACATTTCGCCCTACATCCCCCGGGCGCCGTGGAATGGTCAAGATATCGTTTGACGATATCACCAAAACGGTGCCGGAAAAAGCACTGTTGGTGCCGCAGAAAAGGAAGGCGGGACGTAACAGCAGGGGTGTGATAACCACGCGCCACAGGGGTGGAGGCGCCAAGCGAAAGACGCGCATCATCGACTTTAAGCGGGACAAGCCGGGCGTCCCCGGCCGGGTTGCGGCCATCGAGTATGACCCTGGCCGATCCGCCCGCATTGCCCTGATATTTTACGCCGATGGCGAGAAGCGCTATATGCTCTGCCCGCTGGGGCTGGGTGTTGGCGACACTATACTTGCAAGCGATAGCGCCGAGGTAAAGCCGGGCAATAACCTGCCACTGGGCAATATACCGGCCGGCACCACTGTACACAATCTGGAATTCGAGCCCAATAAAGGGGGCCAGATAGTACGCAGCGCCGGGACTTCGGCTCAGGTGCTGGGCAAGGAAGATAAATATACGATGGTTCGCCTGCCCTCCGGTGAAGTTCGCCGATTTATGAATGAATGCAGGGCTACTATCGGCCAAGTAGGGAACCTTGACCACCAGAATATTAAACACGGTAAAGCAGGAAGGGTACGCCTGCTGGGTCGACGGCCCAAGGTGAGGGGTTCAGCCATGACTCCCCGCGACCATCCGCATGGCGGCGGCGAAGGCAGATCACCGCGCGGCATGCCTCCCAAGACACCGCAGGGTAAACCCGCGCTTGGGCACCGGACTCGTGTGGTTAAGGCATCAGATAAATTGATCGTAAGGCGCCGCTACGCCGCGAAATAAAGAGGTAAATTAAAAATGTCACGTTCAGCGAGAAAGGGCCCGTACTGTCATCCCAAGCTGCTGAAAAAAATTGAAGCGCTCAATAAAAAGGGCGAAAAACAGGTGATCAAGACCTGGGCGCGGTCTTCCACCATCATGCCCGAAATGATCGGACATACTATCGGTGTGCATGACGGCAGGCGGCATGTACCGATTTTTATAACGGAAAATATGGTCGGCCATAAACTGGGCGAATTTGCCATGACGCGCACATTCCGCGGCCATGTTGGCAAGTCTGTAGCCGCAGCCTCCCCGGTGAAGAAGAAATAAGCAGGTAAGAAATGAGAGTAGGAGCAATAGCTAAAGATATAGGGATCCCTCCCCGCAAGGTGAGACTTGTGGTGGATATGGTCAGGGGCAAGAAAGTTGAAGATGCATTGAATATTTTGAAATTCACGCCTACCCCGGCGGCCAAAGCTATTGCCAAGGTGATAAAATCGGCGTCTTCCAACGCTGAGAATAATTTCCAGATGGATCCATCCGAATTAAAGGTTGTTTATATCGCAGCTGACGAAGCGCGGACGATGAAAAGGTACAGACCGCAGGCCAGAGGCCGCTTCAGTCCCATATTGAAGCGTGCAACACATATCAAGGTTTTCGTCTCCGAGGAGGACAAATAAGTGGGACATAAAGTTCACCCCTACGGTTTTCGTATAGGGATCATACGCGGCTGGAAGGCCAAATGGTATGATGAGAAACACTACCTGGAGGCCTTGCACGATGACCTCAAGTTGCGCAAGGAGATCAAGCGCAGGCTGCGCGAGGGCGCAGTGGCAAGGGTCGAGATCGACCGGCAAGGGACCGATATCGTGGTAACCATCTTCACAGCCAGGCCGGGTATTGTTATAGGACGGGGTGGCCAGCGTGCAGAGGAACTGAGGTCCGAGCTGGAGAAGCTTTGCGGCAAGAAGGTTAAATTATCCATAAAGGAAGTAGAGCAACCCGAGACGGAAGCTGCGCTGGTGGCGCGCAACATCGCTGATTCCCTGGAACGGCGTGTAGCATTCAGACGGGCTATGAAACAGGCTGCTTTTAAGACCAGGCAGGCCGGCGCCAAGGGCATAAGGATAAGCTGCGCCGGAAGGCTGGGAGGCGCGGAAATAGCCAGGCGTGAGACTGTACGTGAAGGCCGATTACCCCTGCATACGCTGTGTGCAGATATCGATTACGGCGTTGCAGAGGCCGCTACCACTATGGGAAACATCGGCGTCAAGGTATGGATATATAAAGGCAACATTATCCCTGAAGTAAGGAGAGAAAGTGTTACAACCGAAACGAGTGAAGTATCGAAAGTGCCATAGAGGCCACCTGCGTGGCAAGGCACAATCCGGTAATACGATTACCTTCGGCGACTTCGGTATGCAGGCTGAGGAGGCCCACTGGATCACGTCAAGGCAGATCGAAGCGGCTCGCCGTGTTATTGTGCGTTACCTGCGCCGCGGCGGTCAGGTGTGGATACGGATCTTCCCCGATAAATCGGTCACCAAGAAGCCGGCCGAAACCCGCATGGGCAGCGGCAAGGGCGCTGTCGATCACTGGGTAGCTGTAGTTAAGCCCGGCAGGGTCATGTTTGAAGTCGGTGGAATCAAGGAAAACCTGGCCAAGGAAGCTCTAACCCTGGCTGCTTATAAATTGCCGATTAAAACCAGGTTTGTGGCACGCGAGACTCTTAAGGAAGAGGTAAAAGGTGAAACTAACTGAAATCAGGGCGTTAGGTGACGCCGAGCTGCAAAAAAAATTGGAGGAAGCTCACCAGGAGCTGTTTAACCTGCGCTTCAAGCTGGCGACCAGGCAATTGGTCAACCACCGCGAGCTGCCCAAGGTCAGGAAAAAGATCGCCAGGATAAACACGATTATACGCGAACGGGAGCTTGGCAAGAAGTAAAAAAATGGAAAAAAACCGTAAAACCAGAATAGGTAAAGTCACCAGCAACAAGATGCAAAAGACGGTGGTCGTTCGCGTCGACAACCTGCGCAGGCACCCTCTGTACCATAAGGTGGTCAGGCATTCCTCCAGTTTTAAAGCCCATGATGAAGAGAACAAATGTAATATCGGCGACATGGTAAAGATCGTGGAAACACGGCCGCTGTCAAAGGATAAGAACTGGCGGGTCGTGGAGATAATACAGAAAGCAGACATAGTCGGTGGCTTAAAGGACGATTTGGCACAGGAAAACCAGGAGAGCTCAAAGTGATCCAGCCGAATACCAGATTAAAAGTTGCGGATAATACGGGTGCACGTCAGGTGATGTGCATAGGTGTACCGGGAGGTACCCGCAGACGCTATGCTTCTGTGGGAGATGTAATCACCTGCAGCGTCAAGCGCGCGATACCGGGCGGAGTGGTTAAGAAAGGCGATGTCGTCAAGGCGGTCATCGTGAGAATCGCCCAGCACCACCACAGGCCGGATGGCTCTTATGTGCGTTTCGATGACAATGCCGCTGTAATACTTGATGACAAGGGTAATCCCAAGGGTACCCGTATATTCGGGCCGGTAGCGAGGGAACTGAGGGATAAAAATTTTATGAAGATTATTTCCCTGGCGCCCGAGGTGCTGTGATATGAAGATTCGAAAAAATGACAACGTTTTGATCATAGCCGGCAAGGATAAAGGTAAAAAGGGCAAGGTACGCAAGGCTATGCCCGATAAGAACAGCGTAATTGTGGAAGGATTTAACCTGATCAAACGTCATTCCAAGACAAAGGGAAAGACGCGGCAGGCCGGCATTATCGAGCTGGAGGCGCCTATACAGGTTTCCAATGTGATGGTTATCTGCAACAAGTGCAATAAGCCTGCCCGGCTGGGATACAGGGAGCTTGAAGACGGCAACAAGGCCAGGTTCTGCCGCAGTTGCAACGAGATCATTGACTAAATTGAGGTAACCCGATAATGGTGAGACTGAAAGAAAGATATAATAAAGAGATTGTGCCGCAGTTGATAAAGAAGTTCGGCTACCGCAATATTATGGAAGTTCCCAGGGTCAGCAAGATCGTTCTCAACCTGGGTATGGGCGAATCGCTGGTCAACCCCAAAGCCATGGAGGCTGCGGGAAAAGACCTGACGACCATCGCTGGTCAGCACGCGGTAATTACCAAGGCCAAGAAGTCCATCGCTGCCTTCAAGCTGCGGGCGGGCACGCCTGTCGGCATGATGGTAACGCTTCGTGATAAAAGGATGTACGAGTTCCTGGATAAGCTGGTTAGCGTGGTTCTTCCCAGGATACGCGATTTCCAGGGCGTGCCACGCGATGCTTTCGATGGGCAGGGCAATTATACGCTGGGAATGAAAGAACAGATCGTGTTCCCTGAGATTGAGTATGACAAAGTGGACAAGACCAGGGGACTTGAGATAACGATAGTTACATCGGCGAAGACGGACGAGGACGGCAGGCACCTGCTGGAGGCCATCGGTATGCCGTTCAAGAAAAATTAGTAGGGTTTAATTATGGCGAAGTTATGCAAGATAAATAAAGCGAACCGGCCACCCAAGTACAAGGTGCAGCAGCATAGCCGCTGCAAGTTGTGCGGCAGACCAAGAGCGTATATGCGCAAGTTCGGCATATGCCGTATTTGCTTCCGCACTTTGGCCCTCAACGGCGAACTGCCGGGGGTACGGAAATCGAGCTGGTAATATAGTTAGCGGAGTTGTTTATCAATGGTTACTGATCCGATTGCTGATTTGTTGACCCGGGTGCGTAATGCTGCCATGGCACGCCATGACAGCGTGAATGTCCCTGCCTCCAAGATGAAAATCGCGGTTGCTAAAATCCTTAAGGATGAGGGCTTTATTTCAGATTATTCCATCGTAAAAGGCGAACCACAGCGCATGATCAAGATTACACTTAAATATATCGATAAGCAGCCTGCTTTCATAGGCCTTGAGCGCGTGAGTAAGCCTGGACTCAGGATATACTCCGGGAAAAAAGAGATACCCAGGGTCTATGGCGGCCTCGGCATCGCCGTCATCTCAACCTCTAAGGGACTGATGACCGGCCAGGAGGCCTGGAAGAAAAACATAGGCGGCGAAGTGTTATGTTACGTTTGGTAATTGAATTCAGTGAGGTGAACCTGTGTCTCGTATAGGACGGATGCCTGTACCTGTGCCCGCAGGCGTCAAGATCAAGATAGCCGGCACAGAGGTTACCGTTGAAGGGAGCAAAGGTAAGCTGACCCGCGAATTCCACCCGGATATCACGATTAAGCAGGAAAGCGGGAATTTGATCGTTACACGCCCGACCGATAACCGGCAGCACCGTTCGCTGCATGGCCTGAGTAGATCGCTGCTTGCCAATATGGTTGACGGTGTCACCAAAGGCTTTGAGAAGAACCTCGAGTTAAGCGGTGTCGGCTACAGGGCTGTGAAAGAGGGCGACAAGCTGAAGCTGCAAATAGGTTACAGTCACCCTGTGGAATTTGATCCACCCAAGGGTATAGATATCATTGTCACGGGGACCAACAAGATCAGCATAGTCGGTGTCGATAAGGAACTCGTGGGCGAAACGGCAGCCGAAATCAGGCGTATACGCATTCCTGACGCCTATAAGGGCAAGGGTGTCAAATATGCCGGTGAACGGCTTCGCCTGAAGCCTGGCAAGGCCGGCAAGACCGCCACGAAAGGGAAATAAGAATGGCTAAAGTTAGTTCGAATGTAGCTCGCAAAAGGCGCCATGAGCGCATCAGGGCCACTGTGGTCGGCACACCGGATCAGCCAAGATTGTGTGTCTTCCGCAGCCTGAGCAATATTTATGCACAGATAATCGACGATGCAGAGGGCAAAACCGTTGCCTCGGCCAGCAGCCTGAGTGCGGAATTGCAGGAACAGTTAAAGGGCAAGAATAAAACCCAGGTTGCCGAGCTGGTGGGATCAGAGCTGGCCAAGGGCGCTAAAGAAAAAGGTATAAGCCAGGTTGTGTTCGACCGCGGCGGCTATAAATACCATGGGCGAGTCAAAGCTCTGGCTGAAGCGGCGCGCAAAGCCGGGTTAAAATTCTGAGGATTTGAGTATGAAAGCTGCGACTAAGATACATACCATTATGCCAAGGCTGGATATCAGCGATATGGAGTTCACTGAGAAGCTGGTATCTCTGGACCGCGTGACCAAGGTGGTCAAGGGCGGCAAAAATATGCACTTCCGCGCACTCGTGGTCGTTGGCGACGGTAAAGGTCACGTGGGAGTCGGCCTGGGCAAGGCCAGGGAGGTCCCCGAGGCCATCCGCAAAGCGGGAGTATCGGCCAAAAAGAGCGTAATCAGCGTTGTTTTTAAAGACAAGACCATTCCCCACGAGAGCTTTTCCAAGTTTGGGGCAGCCCGGGTGCTGCTCAAGCCGGCCCCTCCCGGCACCGGCGTCATTGCCGGAGGCGGGGTACGCGCTGTTGTCGAAGCTGCAGGCGTCAGGGATATCCTGACCAAGTCCCTTGGATGTGCCAATCCGGTCAATGTTACCAGAGCGACTATCCTGGCGCTAGCCAACCTCAGGGATTTCAAGGAGAGCATCAGACGAAGGAAAGGACCACAGGGGAACGAGGAGATTTAGTCACGTGGCTAAGATACGCATCAAGTGGATTAAAAGCGATATTGGATATGCCGGCGACCAGAGGCGGACTCTCAGGGCGCTGGGTTTTCACAGGCTGAACGAAGTGGTCGAAAAAGAGGATACCCCCGTCATCCGGGGCATGATAAATAAAGTAAGCCATATGCTTGAAGTAGAAGAGAACAAACATGGATCAAAGTAACTTAAAACCTCCTGCAGGGGCCAAACATAAGAAGAAGCGTGTCGGCTGCGGCGATGGCAGCGGTCACGGGACGTTTTCGACGCGCGGATGCAAGGGGCAGAAGTCACGTTCCGGCAGGGACCTGCGCCCCGGCTTTGAAGGCGGCCAGTTGCCGATTATCAAGAGGTTGCCCTGGACCAGGGGATTTACCAATGTAGCCAAGATACAATACAGCCTGGTTAATGTAGGAGAACTGAAGAAATTTGATGCGGATAGCGAGGTGGATGTTACAAAACTGGTTCAATCGGGTTTGATAAAATCGGCGGCCCTGCCTGTAAAGATACTCGGCAATGGCGAACTGGACAGGGCGCTTACGGTCAAGGCCAGCAAGTTTTCAGGGGCTGCCAGGAGCAAAATCGAAGCGGCCGGTGGCAAGGTAGAGGAGATCTAGTATGCCGCAGACTCAGTCACGGCCCCGCCTGATCCAGGCGATGATCGATGCATTCTCGCTGCCTGACCTCAGGCAGAAGCTTATTTTCACTCTGGCCATTCT
>JAQTLG010000057.1:0-5365 GCA_028715025.1 Dehalococcoidia bacterium
CAACGCTCAGCTTATTAACTTGTGTGGTCTTATCTGCGCAGGCGGCAAATGTTACACTTGACAGTACGGTAATTATCAGCACAGCAATGTTTACGGCTTTAATCATTTTCGACCTCCCACGCTGTAAAGTATGCCTTGAAGTCTAACAAAACAGGTATGGGGGTGCAATGATTCAATTCATTTAGAAACATTGTGTCGATTAATATCAATATAAATCAGCAGGATGGTTGATTTAAACTTGGACTGTTGTCTTGTTGAGCGGACATAACGATCTTAAGGTATACCTATTCGTTTTCGAGGCTCTTAATTTTTTCAACCAAATATTTAAAGGTTCCGGGAGCTACTCTATCCAACCTGGCTATGCCCGTACCCAGGCCATCAGAAGGTATCACCACTGTTTTACCTGAAGGTATTAGCCTGAAGGCCTCATCTATCACCTGCTTGTTTATCTCAAATTCATCATCGGTAAAGAAAACCCCAGGCTCTTTCAGTGTGGGTATACCTACGGCATTTGGCTCATCCCTCATTTCCCCTGCCTGTCCACCATAGCCAACATGGATCGTATTATCTCCGAAGAGATATATTTTATCCCGGTTTGCCTTTAAATCCTCTCTTCTAATAAACTTCTGATACTCTATTCTCATCTCAGCCTCCTCCTACATATTTGAATCAGGATCGCTATATTATAGTCCGATTTTAACCAGTATTTTTATAACACGTAAGCCCGAAGGAGTTGGCTGAACAGTAACGGCGGAAGGCAACTGTCCTCATAACCAGTAGTGATAGCTGCTTTATAAGGGCTATGAAGTCGATCGGTTTCCGGCAACCATGGTTAGGTTGATAGTGCCGTGACTACTTAACAGCCTCTCGAGCATATTTCATCATTTGCGCGTACTTGACTACAGTTGTTCCCACTCCCATGGCGCCGAAGACCCCGGCCGGGTGGTCCATTACGCCATTCTCCTGGTATCTTACGTGTTCCCCTTTCCAGAAAGTGCTGACTATGGCGCTGCTCCTGGCTACCGGGATAATCTGCCAGCTCATCATCATCTGCTCGATGATTTTCAGGGCGAACTCCATACCGACTCCGAACCATCCGAGCGTGAGCGCGCCGCCTACCTTGCCATTACAGCGATGGCCGAAAAATATCTCTTCCCTGCCCCTGAAGAAGACGTTCTGGAGCTGGGTGCTCAACACCTGGCAGTAGGTAGGACCGCCCATGATAATCCCGTCGGCGGCGAACATCTTGTCGTGCACGTCATGGACATCGTCCTTGATTTTACACCTGGCCTTGTTTTTGACGCACCACTGGCAGTGCCTGCACTCCGCAATTTTTTTATCAGCCAGCGTCACGAACTCCGTCTCGACCCCCGGAATGCCGGCAGCCGCCTTTAAAGCCACCTGTACCAGCTTGTCGCAGTTTCCGTCCTTGATGGGCGTCCCCGAGATGCCCAGGATCCTGACTTTCACAATAGGTGATTCCATGATTATGCCTCCTCCGGTTAAAAATTATTGCCGATGCCCGGCATATGGAACATTCCTTGCCGGTCAAACAGAAAATGAGTAAACTTCCGATACAGCAGATATCATATCAAAAAGGCCGGGTAGCCGAAGTGGAACTTGGGAGATAGTGGCTGTGAGCAGTATACGGCACGATCAGAAATAAACTTCTCTCCGCTTTGTACGTTATTTATAATGAAAATAAGCAAATTTGGTTGAGACTGCGAGATAAAGGGATAAGCCAAAGGAAAAGATATGACAGCAACTGAGTCGAGTGTTGTTGCGGCAGGGGAGGGGAGGGGAGACCAGGCTTGACCGGGAGTCAGTTATTTTGCATATAAGCATTTGGCAGGTCGAATTGATGGATACGAATAAAATGGCGAGGTAAGATATGAAATCTCGATTTATTACGCAAATGGCCCTGGTTCTTCTTCTGATTACCGTCTCTCTATCCGGATGCAGCTATCTTCCCGGCGAGATCAGCGGCATGAGCTTTCTTCCCGTAGTGCATGCCTTTCAAGCTTCTCCCTCGGTTATCAAAGCCGGCGAGTACAGCACGTTGAGCTGGACGGCAACGGGCGCATCCAAGGTTTATATCGATAACGGCATAGGCAATGTGGCTGTCCAGGGCAGCATCACGGTTGCCCCCTCCCAAACTGTGCAGTATACCCTTACCGCTCAAAATTCTTCGGGCAGCTCCACAGCCAGGACGCAGGTGATCGTCTCCGGCTCGGCGGTGCAGCAGGTCAAACAGCCTTCCATACAGTATTTTTCCTCTGATAAGACCTATGTCAATCCGGGCGGCGCCGTCACCCTGTACTGGAGTACGGCGGACGCTACGCTGGTGAGCATGGAGCCCGGCGGAATGCTGGGCGCTCAGGGCAGCATAACGGTGCATCCGTATGTGACCTCGAATTACACTCTGACCGCATCTAATTCCTACGGTGTAATAAATAATGTGCTGACCATCTATGTCGGTACATCTGGCGCCATTTACCAGAGTGGGCAGGAGATCGCCGTCACTTTATCCGCCATACCGGAGGAATCGGGTGCGCTGGTGAAAAACAACGCTGTTTACACACTTAAGGAAACGGCCTGCGTGGGCGATACAAACCTCAATCTGCCCAGCCGCGCCTTCCTTAGTTTTGATATCTCGGGGATACCCGGCAACGCGGTTGTGACTGACGCTATCCTGGACCTGAGCGGCTATAAAAAAGTGGGGAATCCTACCTATGACATAGCGATGTACGGCAATATGGGAGCGCTGGAAATTTACTTTTTCCAGTATGGCGCGCTGTCAGACCTGGATATACTGGCGTATAACAGACCGGGCACACTCGTCAGCGGGGGAAATATCACCGAATACCCCGTTTCGCCATGGCTGGTCGAGGCAGCAAATTCCTCGAATGGAGAGAACGTGATTCAGAACCTGGTACGAGCAGGCCAATCACGTTGCCAGTTCAGGATGCAATTTTTTACCACCACGAACTGGGACAACGTAAGCGACATGCTGTGTTTTGACGACGCAAAATTGATCGTTAAATACAGAGTCCCCTGATAATCGGATTGATTCTGATCAGGGGGCTTTGAGCAGATAAACAGGGGATTCCAGCGTCCGGTCATAAATGTCGGTGGAGTAGATCATCACGTTGTAATCCCTTTTGGACCAGACGCAGTTGGAGTTATCCTGCTCGTCGAGTTGCGGACATGTCCCGCTTTGCAGGACTATTTTGTGATCCGTTGAATAACTTCCATCTTCAAATGTGTTGGAAAGTGACTCGGATGTATACGTAATTCTGCTTCTGGCAGGCAGGGATGTATTCCAGGTAACGGTCAATGTATACGGGATATCCCACGCCGCTGCGCTGGCAGTATTAGGATAGACGACATTGTATTTATAATTAGATATCTCAAGCGGGATTATCGACGGCGCAATGGTCTGGGTTCCTTTATTTATTGAATCTCTGATAAAAGAGTTATTCGAATTGACGGCAACGGCGAAATTCAGTCCCTGTGTTTCCTCCAGCCAGAAGGTATTGATACCGATGACTTCGCCGGAATTGTCGATCAGCGGACCGCCGCTGTTGCCGGGATTGATAGAGGCGTCGGTCTGAATGAACGCATGGCCGTTAACATCACGGATTGCGGAGACGATGCCGGTCGTAATGGAGACCGACTGGTCTTCGTTGGAAGCCAGGATGCCGATGGTGTCCGCGACCGGATAGCCCAGGGCCATCACACTCGTGCCTTTCCTGGGAACGCCGGGTTTGGTGAAGGATACGGCCTTTAAATCAATCGATCTGGGTGCGATTTTTATCGTTGCCAGGTCCGTTTCCGCCCACTCGTCGATTAGTGCTGCAAGATACACGTTGTTAAAATTCGTGTTCACAGAGCCCTGATAGCCTATAAAAACCAGTATCGCATGGGCATTTTCTATCACATGTGCGTTGGTGAGGATGCATCCCGAGGGATCGATGATCACGCCGGATCCCTGCTGCCACCCGCTATCCGAGTTACACAAAATCAATACAACGCTATCCTGCACATTGGGGATAATATCCGGCCAGTCGAGTTTCTGATGAGTCGCTGTGTCGGGAGGGACGCAGCCGGGTAGAACGGCGTAGGCCAAAGCCAGGGCTGACAGTAATATAACTATCAATCTAAACTTATTTCCATAACGGTGGTGCATGGTTTCAACTACCCCGGCGGTAATAATATTGAGAAATAGACATTGAATCCCTTTTGGCCCTATTTATTATAATAGAATTGCCCTGATAAATTAATCATCACAGGTGGCTCAGCAAGGAGGATGCATGAAAAACCGTATTTATTTAATAGGAACAGGGATGACTCCTATGGTCAAGCAGGCGGGTTCCTATGAAGAGCTGTGCAGAGTTGCCATTTCCGAGGCGATGGAGGATGCTGGCCTGGACTATGGTGGAGACAAAGGCGCCATCGGCGGTATCTGGTATGGCAACTGCGCCCAAGGGATGCTCACCAGCCAGCACAGCATACGCGGTCAGGTCATACTGCGGAGACTGGGATTCGAATGCATGCCGATCGTCAATGTGGAGAATGCCTGCGCCACCGGCTCCACAGCTTTGAATCAGGCCGTTATCCATGTTCTTGCGGGGGAATCCGACCTGGCTCTGGCGGTTGGAGTCGAGAAGATGATGCCTGATCTGACGAAAATAAACGAGCACCCCGAATTAGCTGCAGCGCTCCCCTATATGGGTCTTTCCTCCTTCTGGAACGGCTGTGAACAGGATAGAAAAAACGAGTACCTGGAGAGATGGAGGAAAGAGAAAGCGGAGGCGCTAGGCCTGCCGGTTGAACAGGTGGAGGTGGGGAGTAATGACAGGAGCCCATTCATGGACAACTATGCCGTAAAGGCCGTCAAGCATATGAAAAGATACGGTTACACCCAGGAGCAGATGGCCAGAGTCTGCGCCAAGACCCACCATCACAGCACAATGAACCCGAAGGCGCAGTATCGCAAGGACTTCACCTGGGAGGAAGTCATGGCCGATAAGTTGATCACCTATCCTCTGACCAGGCCCATGTGCGCGCCTAGGGGAGAGGGATGTGCTGCGGCCATCGTGTGTTCGGAAGAATACTTAAACAGCCATAAAAACGTGAAGGATCCGATCGAGGTGCTGGCCTCCGTGATGATCTCGGGAAGGGACCGCGCGGAATTCGACCAGGATATCTCGGGCAGGGCTGCTGACAGGGCTTTTACGCGATCCGGATTGAAACGAAAGGACATCGATGTGCTTGAGGTGCATGATGCCACGACCTTTGCCGAGATCTTTCAGGTCGGGCAGGCGGGCTTCTGTTCCATGGAGCAGGCGGCTGACTATTGTTG
>JAQTLG010000057.1:5375-8731 GCA_028715025.1 Dehalococcoidia bacterium
TGAACTTCCCACCAATGTCAGCGGTGGTCTGGTCGCGAGAGGGCACCCTGTGGGATGCACGGGGCTTGCCATGGCTTACGAGCTGGCCCTCCACCTGCGCGGTCGCGCCGGGGAAAGGCAGGTGAAGGAGGCAAAGGTCGGCATGCAGATCAACGGGGGAGGAGTAATCGGAGTGGAAACGGCTGTATCGGGCGCACATATCTTTCGAAAAGTTGAGTGATATTTTCTGAACAGGTATAGTGAGTGGCTTGATAATCCTTATCGGGGGGTGAAATAAATGAATAAAGCGGATAAGCTCAAAGGGCTCGAAGTCGGTTACGATCTCCCTGCTCTTCCGGGTATGTCTGCAGCTGAAATCCAGACACCCTGTCTTATACTCGATCTGGATGCGCTGGAGCGCAACGTAGTAAAGATGGGCAGGCTGGCTAAGGAAATGGGCGTGCGACACAGGGTTCATGCCAAGATGCACAGGTCGATAGACGTGGCCGAATTGCAGGTGAAGCTGGGCGATGCCTGCGGTGTCTGCTGTCAGAAAGTCGCTGAGGCCGAGGTCTTCGCCCGAGGTGGGATTAAGGATATACTAGTGACTAATGAAATCCGCGACCCCGTTAAAATCGATCGTCTGGCGCGCATACCGAAATTGGGAGCGCGCACCATAGTTATCGTGGATGATGTGGCTAATGTGGCTGACCTGTATGCAGCGGCACAGAGGCACGGCACCATGCTCGAATGTCTGGTGGAAATCGATTGCGGCGGCAGCCTGGCGGGTGTGTCCACCATCCCGGAGGTCGTGGAATTGGCCGGAGCCATCGATGCGGCGCCCGGGCTGGTATTTGCCGGCATCCAGGCATATAACGGTGTGGCGCAGCACCAGCGCAAATATGATGATCGCAAAGCGCTGATCGATGCATCGGTTGTTAAAGTGCGGAATGCGGTGGATGCACTGACGAAAGCAGGACTGATGTGCGATATTATTGGAGGCGCCGGCACGGGCACATATTATTTTGAAGGCAATTCCGGCGTCTATAACGAACTTCAATGCGGCTCCTACGCCTTTATGGACCACGACTACGGGCAGGACCTGGACAAGGATGGCAAGCCTATCGCCCAGGGGGAGTGGGAGAATGCGCTGTTCATATTGACCATGATAACCAGCCATAAAAAGAGAGATGTCGCCATATGCGATGCGGGGCTGAAGGTGCAGTCGATGGACTCCGGTTTGCCGGTTGTCTTCGGCCGTGAGGACCTGACTTACCTGGCGGCAGCGGACGAACACGGCATCATTATCGATCCGAATGGAACTCTGAAAGTGGGCGACAAGCTGCGCCTGGTACCCGGCCATTGCGATCCCACCTGCAACGTCCATGACTGGTATGTGGGTGTGCGCAACGATAAGGTCGAGGTGGTCTGGCCGATCAGTGCCCGCGGAAAATCTCTGTAGATTATCTTTGTCGGGAAGTAGAGCAAGTTACGGTTTTACCATCGGAACTCTGCTTGTTTATGTTTTAATGCTTCCAACACATTTTTTCATGATCTTTGCCGTTTCTTCCGGAATCTCAGTACTTATATAGATACCCGAGCCCATTTCAAAGCCTGCAACGGTAGTAAGGCGGGGAACAATTCTGATATGCCAGTGATAATGGGGGTCTTCTTCGTCATCCGTAGTGCTTGTATCGAACATGTAGTTAAAGTCAGGATTACCGAGCTCTTTATACAGGCAAAGAAGAGTGTTTTTTAACACTACGGACAGTTCTGTTAAATAGGCGGATGGACATAATCCGAAAGATGCACGGTGTTCTTTGGGAATAATCCATGTCTCGTATGGGACGCGTGAAGCAAAAGGATGGATGACAATAAAACCTCCGGTTTCTGCCACAATCCGTTCACCGAGATTCAGTTCCTCATCAATTAAATCGCAGTACAGACATTTACCCACATCGTCATAATAATTTATAGCAACCTCGTATTTGCGCCGGTAATATGGGCTGGCGACAGGTGTTGCAACCAGCTGGGAGTGAGGATGGATTAAAGACGTTCCCGAGGACCAGCCATGATTTTGGAAAATAGTGATGAACTTCAACTGTCTTATTTTCTTCAGAGAGTTATATCTTTCTTTATAGGCAATCAACACATTTTCGACTTGTTTGTATGTCATCAATGCCATCGGTGTATTATGGGACGGGGTTTCTATTATCACCTCATTCACACCCACCCCGTCCATTTTACGAAACAGGTCACCGGCAGTTTTTCTGCCGGTATCGCCTGAAGAGTGGAGCGCCCCAAACCGATTAGGTATGACTCTAACCTGCCAGTCCGAAGCGGTGGCCGATGCCGGCAGCCTCAAGATTTCATCAGGCGTCTGGTTTTCATTGCCCGGGCAAAATGGGCACGAAGCTTCCCACTCAGGAATGTCAGTAGGCGTATTATCCGGCTCATGCTGAGGGCGTTTGGCCCTTTCCGGCGCAATAATAACCCATTCTCTTGTTGTAGGGTCCTGTCTGATCTCAGACATTATCGTTATCCCTCTTATTGATACTTCTTGATCCTGTCGGTTAATCGGAAGACTATTTTAAATGAACTGAGCAGGTCGAGGTGTTGCTCAACCAGTCGCGTCATTAAAAAATTATTTCTTACAGATTCTTTAGCCTCTTTTCCCAGACGTTTACGTAGGTCACGGTCTTTAATCACTTGCACTATTCTCTCGGCCGCCTGCTCAATTGAATCCACCAAAAAGCCGTTAACACCATCTTCGATCTGGTAACGTATGCCCCCCACATTACCACCGATCACAGCAGAGCCTTTCCACATCGCCTCGGTTACAGTCAGGCCGAACCCCTCGCGCAACGACTTCTGCAACACCACCGCCGCTTTTCGCTGCAGCGCATTGACCAGTGCTCCATCCTGTATCGTAAGGATAATTATCCTGTCATTTCTATATCCCAGCAATGACTTGAACACTTCGTTGCCTTCAGGATCATCTGTGGCGACATTGCCGACAAGTACCAGGGTACAATCAACCTGTTTGCTTGCCAGCTGGAAGGCCTTGATAACTCCTTCAGGATCTTTCCAGCGATCGAAACGGGAAACCTGTACCACGAGCGGAAGATCAGTTGGGATATTATAATGAGACAATCGATCTTCAATTTCGGAATCGGCCATTTCCCTGTTGGTCGTAGTAAAAGGATCAATGGCAGGCATGAAGAATAGCTGAGGTGGCTTGATATCCTGCTTGTATTCTCTGCCGCTCAATATGGCGGCATCGTATTTTTCAACATAAGGTGTAAGACGGTTCCACAGGGCTTCGTGTGGTGATGAAAGATCAATATGGCAACGCCATATCCAGGGACAATCCTTCT
>JAQTLG010000058.1 GCA_028715025.1 Dehalococcoidia bacterium
CCGCATGGGAGCAACCAACGGATTATCTTACTCGTACAGGTTCGTTTTCATCACAGCACTCTTCATCACATGCATCCTGGCTTCCAACATTCTGATCGTTAAACAGATCGAGCTTTTTGGCCTCACCCTTCCCGCAGCCATCGTCATTTTCCCGCTCAGCTACATCTTCGGAGATGTGCTGACCGAGGTATATGGCTACAGCCAGGCCAGGCGCGTCATATGGCTGGGCTTTTTCTGCAACCTGCTGATGGTTATCGCCATCTGGCTGGTGGGCATCCTGCCGGCCTCGTCGGTATTCGATGCTCAGGCCGCTTACGAACGGATACTGGGCAATACTCCCCGTTTCCTGATCGCATCTTTTATCGCGTACCTGGCCGGAGAGTTCATAAATTCTTACATTATGGCACGCATGAAGATATCAACAAAAGGGAAATGGCTATGGACGCGCACCATTGCATCAACTATAGCCGGCGAGGCCATTGATACGGCCATTGTGCTGCTCGTCGGATTCTGGGGAGTGCTGCCGGCCGCAACCATTTTTTCCATGGTATTCTGGCACTGGCTATTTAAAATCTGTTATGAAATCCTGGCCACGCCGTTAACCTACTCACTGGTCGGATATCTGAAGAAGGCCGAGAACCTCGATACTTACGACTATGGGACCGATTTCAATCCCTTGCGGGCGGATTAATTAGGCCCTAAAATTTGATTGGAACGTGGAAAAGCGGTTTATCGTGGATGCCAATGCAGGCAAGCTCGCCAGATGGCTGCGCATGATGGGCTACGACACGATCTTCTTCAACGGCCCGGACGATGGGAGCATGGTCAAGCTGGCGCTGGCGCAGGGCAGGACCGTTATCACCCGCGACACCGAGTTCATGAAAAGGCGGGCTGTCGTCGGCGGCCGCGTAAGGGCTCTACTGGTATCGGGAGATGACCCTGTAGCACAGATGCGGACAGCCATCTCGGCGCTGAACATCGACCGGGATTACAGGCCGTTTACACGCTGCCTGGAATGCAATGCTGAGCTTTCCAGCAGGGATAAAAGCGAGGTGACCGGATCTGTGCCTGAAAGGGTTTATGATTTACAGGAGCAGTATATGCAGTGCCCTTCCTGCGGACGTATCTACTGGCGAGGGACACACTGGGCCGCAATGAACAGGAAGCTGGATGAATTCGGCGCGGAGGAACGACCGCCGGAGCAAGGAGTAAGTCGATGAAGATCGTAACTTCCGATCAGATGAGGACGATAGACCACAGGGCGGCTGAGGCAGGCATCGCCACATCGTTCCTCATGGAGAACGCCGGGCGGGCCGTGGCCGACGAAACACGCGGTTTTGTGGATTATATAGCGGGGAGGATCATCCTTGTGCTGGCCGGACCGGGCAACAACGGAGGCGACGCACTGGTGGCAGCAAGGCACCTCCACGAGTGGGGCGCGGATGTAAGTATCTATTTATTGAGTGAAAGATCGCCCCAAGATAAAAACCTGGCTCTGGCAAAGCAACATGGCATACCTCTGGCTTTTATGCATAAGGACGTCAGGTACGCAAAGCTGAAAAATATCCTGTCCACAGCGGAGGTGGTGATCGATGGCATACTTGGCACAGGACGCGCGCGTCCGCTCGAAGGCAGGTTCAAAGAAACTCTTGACATGCTCAACTTTGAGAGACGGCGGAGGCCACAGCTTATTACAGTGGCCATCGATATCCCAACAGGTATGAATGCAGATACCGGCGCTATGGATCAGAGCTGTCTGAAAGCAGACCTGACGATAACGCTGGGCCTGCCCAAGCCCGGCCTGTATAGCTTCCCGGGCGCAGGTATGGCGGGTAAGGTGGTAGTTGCAGACATCGGTATACCCGAGAGGTTCAGCCGGAATATCAAAACGGAACTGATCACTTCAGAGTGGGCCCGGTCTGCCCTCCCTGCGCGGCCGGCCAGCGCTAACAAGGGTACATTTGGCAGGGTGCTTGCCGTGGTTGGATCGGAGAACTACGTCGGAGCCGCCTACCTGGCCTGCATGGGCGCCGCCCGCGTCGGAGCGGGCGTGGTCACTCTGTCAACCGCCAAAAGCCTGCAGCCGATACTGGCTTCAAAGCTCACCGAGGTCACCTATGCGCCGCTGCCGGAAACTACAAAAGGAACACTCTCGGCCAAAGCTTCTTCTGCTATTCTAAGCATACTGCCGTATTACAGGGTGCTGCTGATGGGCTGTGGCCTGGGACAACATCCGCATACCAGAAATTTCGTAAGAAATGTGCTGACCGGCCTGCCGGAAAATCCGCCCGTGCTGATACTTGACGCCGATGCACTTAATATCGTTGCGGACATGGATGGATGGTGGAAGCAGCTCCCCACCGGCACGGTCGTCACACCCCATGCCGGCGAGATGTCCAGGTTGATGGGCCTGTCCATAGAGAAGCTGCAGAGTAACAGACTGGAGATGTGCCGCAAAGCCGCAGCACACTGGGGTAAAATCGTCGTGCTCAAAGGGGCCTATACCATCATCGCAGATCCCGTAGGCCGGGTACGCATAAGCGACTATGCCAGCGCGGGACTGGCCTCGGCAGGCACGGGCGACGTACTGGCCGGCGCCATCGCCGGGCTGGCCGGACAGGGCATGCCGCTATTCGATGCCGCCGTCCTGGGAGTCTACCTGCACGCAGCAGCGGGCGAAATGGTCAAGAGAGAGATGGGCGACGCAGGTATGCTCGCCACTGACCTGCTGCCGGCCCTGCCGAAGGCAATCAGGGAACTAAAAGAAAAGCGAGATTAAGCGCTCGCAATGACAGGCTCATTTATGTCATAATGAGTTACTATGCTGCTGGCGATCGATATAGGCAATACCAACGTAACGTTCGGCGTCTTTGATGGGGATAAGATCAAGACGACCTGGCGCGTCTCCACCGCCATCCATCGCACATCGGATGAATACGCTCACCTCATGTTATCCCTGATGGAACGGCGGGGAGTGACAGGATCGCAGATCAAGGACGTGGTCATCTGCAGCGTGGTCCCTCCTATGCTAATCGTCTTCGAGCAGGTATGCAAAAGCTTCCTCAAGAAGGCTCCTCTTATTGTGGAGGCCGGTGTCAAGACGGGCGTCCGCATCGATATGGACAATCCGCGCGAGGTAGGGCCCGACCGCATCGTCAACGCCGTCGCCGCCCACAATCTCTACGGGGGGCCGGTCATCGTAATCGACATGGGCACCGCCACCACGTTCGACGTCGTCTCAAAGGACGGCCGCTACATCGGTGGCGCCATCGCGCCCGGTATAGCCATCGCCACCGAGGCGCTATTCACCCGCACGGCGGTACTGCCCAGGATCGAGCTGGCTATCCCCAAGAAGGCCATCGGCCGCAACTCAGTGGCCGCCATGCAATCGGGCATAGTGTTCGGATATATAGGCCTGATAGAAGGACTGGTGCAGCGCATACAGGCGGAACTGGAGGTGAAAGCCAAGGTGGTTGCCACCGGCGGCTTCGCCACCATGGCCCCGCACGCCTCAAGCATCATAGAGGTCGTTAATCCGGACCTTACCCTCATCGGCCTCCGCCTGATTTATAATATGAACCGGGACTGACAGGAATAATGATATGGTGAATAAAGTAAAAACCGTGGTGCTGGGCGTGACCGGCAGCATTGCCGCGTATAAGGCGGCCGAGCTTGCCAGCCGTTTCACCGCTGAGGGCTTCCGCGTCGACGTCATCATGACGGAATCGGCACAGCAATTTATCTCACCTCTCACATTCCGCAACATCACGGGACGGCCGGTGGTCACCACTATGTGGAACCTTGCCTCCGAGTTCAGTGTCGAGCACGTCGCGCTGGCCGAGGCGGCCGATATCGTCCTGATAGCGCCGGCGACCGCCAACATCATAGCTAAAATCGCCTGCGGCATGGCCGACGATATGATCTCCTGCACCGTGCTGGCCACCAGGGCGCCCGTAATTATCGCACCAGCCATGAACGACAACATGTGGTCCAACGCGATCACACGGGAAAACGTGGCCAGGCTGGTAAAGCGCGGATTCACCTTCGTCGGCCCGGCGCGCGGAAGGCTGGCCTCGGGCAAAATGGGATTGGGACGTCTGACTTCGCTGGACGAGATATACGGCCTTACCCTGCAGGTGCTCGGCAGGAAGGGCGACCTCGCGGGCAGATATATCGTGGTCACCGCTGGGGGTACACAGGAGCCGATGGACCCCGTCCGCTGCCTGACCAACCACTCCTCTGGCAAGATGGGTTATGCAGTGGCTGAAGCGGCGCGTAATCGCGGAGCAGAGGTAATCCTTGTCAGCGCCCCCACCGTACTTGCCGCACCTCCGGGCGTCAAGGTCATCAACATCAAGACGGCTGAGGAGATGTTGAAGGCCGTTCAGGATTCAGTGAAAAAAGCCGATGCGCTAATCATGGCCGCCGCCGTGGCCGACTTCCGGCCGATCAAGGCCGCTTCACAGAAGATCAAGCGGCAGGAGATAAGCGAACTGACCGTCGAACTGGAGAAAACTCCCGATATACTTAACGAGGTCAGGGGCAACTTCATACGCGTCGGTTTCGCCGCCGAGAGCCGTGATTTGATCGCCAACGCCAGAGATAAGGTCAAAAGGAAAGGACTGGATTTTATTGTGGCCAATGATATCACCGAGAAGGGCTGTGGCTTCGGCACAGAGACCAACCGCGTGACCATCATCGACGGCAAAGGCAAAGTTGATGAGTTGCCCCTCATGCCCAAGAATGAGGTGGCGGACAGGGTACTCGATAAACTGCGCGGCATTTTGAAATAGCGTCGGTCAGGACCTGCAAAGATTCAGTAATATCACGGGCTTAGATAACCTGACTATGGAATTGGATGAAAAGATCTCCCCAAACCATGAAAAGGTACTGAGCCGTCTGCTTTCTTTAAGCGACGGCATATTCGCATTCGCCATAACCCTGCTTATACTGAATATCGTGTTGCCTTACGGCACCGCCAAAGCAGAGATCCCGCAGGCTCTTCTGGCACTGTGGCCCAAGTTACTGGCTTTCCTCATCAGCTTCGTGGTCATCGGGCTATACTGGATTGTCCACGTGCGCCAGTTCCGCGTCATCCGCAAGTACAATACGGGATTGCTCTGGCTCAACCTCCTCTTCCTCATGTTCATCGTGCTAATCCCCTTCTCCACCGGCGTGTTGAGCGATTTTGAGGTGACAGCCAGCGTGGTTCTTTATGCCGCGAATATGGCCTGCGCCGGCTTCACTGCCACCGGGATATGGATATACGCCACCCGCTGCAAGCTGGTTGACGCAAAGCTTGGTCCGGCACAGGTCAGGCGCGGTATAATAATGAACCTGATTGCACCTGTTGGTTTCACCCTTTCGATCGGACTGGCATTTGTAAATGCCAACCTTGCAGCCTATTCGTGGCTGCTGATAGGTATCGCCCACAGGGCCGTCGATTGGATATTTAAACTGCCGAAATCCGACGATGATATTTAATAAACGCGGGGTTAAACATGCCTGATATACCAAAAGCCTATGAACCTGAATACGTGGAGCAGAGACGCTATAAATTCTGGCTGGACGGCGGCTATTTCAAGCCGAAGATCGATCCCAAGAAGTCGCCGTTCACCATCATCATGCCTCCGCCTAATGTCACTGGTGAGCTGCATGTTGGTCATGCCCTGACGGCAGCCCTCGAAGACATCATGACACGCTGGCACAGGATGAAGGGCGACCCTTCGCTCTGGCTTCCTGGCGTGGACCATGCCGGCATAGCCACGCAGGTGGTTGTTGAGAAGGAACTGGCTAAAGAAGGCCTGGACCGCCATGAAATAGGGCGCGAAAAATTTGTAGAGCGCACCTGGGCCTGGGCCAACAAATCGCGCAGCGCTATCACGCACCAGCACGAGCGCCTTGGTGCGTCCTGCGACTGGTCGCGCGAACGTTTCACCCTTGATGACGGCCCGGTCAAGGCGGTCAAGACCGCCTTCGTGCGCCTGTATAACAAAGGGCTGATCTACCGAGGGGAGCGCATCATCAATTGGTGCCCCAGGTGCAGGACTGCCCTCTCGGACCTGGAGGTACAGAGCAAGGACCTCGTCAGCAACATGTGGCATATGAAGTATCCCTACGCTGACGGCAGCGGCCATATAACGGTGGCCACCACCCGCCCCGAGACCTACCTGGGCGACTCCGCCGTGGCCGTCAACCCTGAGGACGGGCGCTATACTTCTCTGGTCGGTAAAAAAGTTATACTGCCCTTCATCAACCGCGAGATTCCCATCATAGCCGACGGTGCCATAGACAGGGAATTCGGCACGGGCATGGTGAAAGTTACACCTGCCCACGATCCGGTTGACTTCGATATCTCTCAACGCCACGGGCTGCCCGTCATCCATATACTCAATCCGGATGCCAGCATGAACGATAACGCCGGACCCTATGCCGGCCTGGACAGGTTCGAGGCACGTAAAAAGATAGTGGAAGATTTCGAGAAGGCCGACCTGATGGAGAAGATCGAGCCTTACTCGCACGCCATTCCCCACTGCTTCCGCTGCTCAACTGTGATCGAGCCCGAGGTCAGCAAGCAGTGGTTCGTAAAGATCGCCCCCCTGGCTGCGCCAGCCATCGAAGCTGTAAGGGACGAACGCATCAAGATCATCCCGGAGCGCTTCATCAAAATCTACCTCAACTGGATGGAGAATATACGGGACTGGTGCATCAGCCGTCAGCTCTGGTGGGGGCACCGCATACCGGTCTGGTACTGCCATAAATGCGGCGAGATGACGGTTGCCGTGGATACTCCCTCCAAATGCAGTAAATGCGGCAGCAGCGAGATCGAACAGGATCCTGACGTGTTGGATACCTGGTTCAGCTCCGGACTGTGGCCGCATTCCACGCTGGGATGGCCGGACCAGACCGAGGACCTCAAGTATTTCTATCCGACATCCGTCATGGAGACAGGCTACGATATCCTCTTTTTCTGGGTGGCGCGCATGATTATGATGGGCATCGAGGACGCGGGGGATGTGCCCTTCCGTACGGTTTATCTGCACGGCCTGATACGCGATGAGAAAGGCGAGAAGATGAGCAAGATGAAGGGCAACGTACTGAACCCGCTGACCGCCATCGACCAGTACGGCTGCGATGCATTGCGTTTCGCGCTGACCACGGGCACAGCTCCCGGCAACGACCTCAACATGGGGCAGCACCGCCTCGAGGCCGGCCGCAATTTTGCCAACAAGCTATGGAACGCGGGACGCTTCGTACTGAAGTCGCTCGAGTCTGAGCCGATCACGAGCAAGGCTTTTGATAATGTTGGCGCTAAAAAGCAGAATGAGATCGAGGACCGCTGGATCGTCTCAAGGCTCAACCGCCTCAGCGGTGAAGTCGATGCATTGATGAAGGATTTCCAGTTCGGCGAAGCCGAGAAGGAGATACACGATTTCCTGTGGGGCGAGTTCTGCGACTGGTATATCGAGATATCCAAGCAGCGGCTGGGCGGCAAAGATTCGCCCATAGCCGTACTGGCCTTCGTGCTGGAAACGTCGCTGCGCCTGCTGCATCCCTTCATGCCCTTTATCACAGAGGAGCTCTGGCAGAACTTGAAGGAACGGCTGCCCGAAGGGACGCTGAAAGCGCCTGCCCTCATCATTGCACCGTACCCGCAGGCCGATCCGAAGCTGCGCGACGTGGAGTCCGAGCAGGTTATGGAGATAGTTATGGAGGTGGTGCGCACCATACGCAATGCGCGGGCCGAGTATAGGGTCGACATAGGCAAATGGATCGAGGCCAGCGTCTACGCCGGCGGCCATCAGGCCGACCTCAAGAGCAAGTCTTCCGCTATCGAAGCGCTGGCTAAAACACGGCCCCTGAAAATCCTTCCCCGCAAACAACGCCCTGCCAAAGCAGAAAAGGCCATTGTGTACGTGCTCAAAGATGCCGACGTGGTCATCCCGCTGGAGGGGATGGTGGACATAGAAGCTGAGAAAGCCCGGCTCTCTAAAGAAATGGCCGTGCTTGAACGCGAGATAGCGCGCCTCACGCAGAGGCTGGATGACGCCCAGTTCACCTCTAAAGCGCCGGCAGTAGTGATCGAGAAAGAAAAAGCCCGTTTAACGGAGTACACAGACAAGCTCGCGCGCATGAAGGCCGAGCTCAAGCAGCTTGGTTAAAGCTTGCGGTTGGACATTTTGCGGTACATCAGCAGCAGCGCTTTCTTGGTGTCGCTGGCCACCCTCGATTTCTCGCTGGTCTTTACCCTGTAGCGGAAGAGCCAGTAGGTGAACTCCTTGAGCTCGGTCAGCGTCAGAGATTTGCGGTGCGGATACTTCATCTCTTTCTGAAACATGTTCAACAGGTCGCTCAGCTCCGCCCGGTAGATCTTCCTGTATGCCCTGGCGGCCTCTTCTTCAGGACCGAGAGGAACGATACTGGCCTTTCTCACTTCATAGATAGTGGCCAGCAGCAGAGCCTGCTCTATCAGGACGCCGTAAAGGTAGTTCAGGTACGCGCGGTATTTGGCCGGCCCCAGCGCCGCCTTGAATTCCCGATCGCTCATCTCAAAAGGTGGCCGGTCGAAGAAGAGCAGATTGTTCAACTCGTCTTCGGGTATCGACCCGCTTATCTCGTCGCAAAGCCGCTCGGCCAGGCGCAGCCAGTCGAAAGCCTCACCACCCACCAGGTAAAGGTAACGCTCCCCG
>JAQTLG010000059.1 GCA_028715025.1 Dehalococcoidia bacterium
TATATTAAATAATCACAAAGCCGATTCTTACATTCAGCACAGTGGCTTGATCACTGCGCCGGCATCCTCAGCCCTTTCAAGATTCCTGATTGAGCTAACCACTTTTTTCATATCTTTTTGAGTCAGGGGCTTGATCGCGTGCGCAGCGCAGTTCATAAATTTGTCTTCCAGGAAATCAAGAGACAGGCTGTTCTCGGGGCTGCCCAATACATGCCCGGAAGTGGTGGCTGTGAAATCTCCCCTTTTTGTCTTTACTGCAATCTTCACGGGAGTCTCCAAACTGGCCACGATAGAATCATCCAGATGCGGCTTTACTCTAAGGGCCATATCTATCAAAGCAGGGTCTTTGATAGCCTCGTTGCTATACTCATCCAAACCGGCTTTTCTCCTTACAACGGCGCAGGCCAGCGACCAGGGCAGGCTGAATTGACTGTCGACAATATTCTTGGGTTTTGTCTTCGCTTCCACAGGCTCGCACAGAAGCGCCGCCACCGTCGGGGTTTCCGGTACGATCTCAATTACGTCCTCCGGCCTGATGTCATTGTCGATGACCACCTTCAACATGCCGTCGAGGAAAGGATGATTTATCCTGCAGCAGGGATATGGTTTAAAGCTTGTGCCCGTGCTTGCGAATTTTTTACCGAGGCCTTCGAGCAGGGTAACCTCGTCATAGCCGGCATGGTAAAGCTTGAATATGCCGATCTCACTCTCGATGATGTCTTTTGCGCCGGTTATCCCTCTGGATGCCATCTGGGCAGACAGGATCCCGGCTCTGGCAGCCAGCCCGGGCCCCATCCTCTTGGTCAATGCTCCCTCTGAAATGCACTGCAGATTGCCGGAGGTCTGATGATAGGCTATTCCCAGGGCATTGATCAGCTTCTCTCTGTCCAGGCCGTAAAGCCTGCCTGCAACCGCGGTCGCAGCAAGGTAGCCGAACATCGTGGTAAAGTGCCATCCGCCCTGAAGTACGTTAGGCCTGGCGATTTTGGCCGCCATGCCCATGCGGCAATGAAAATCCACACCCAGGGCTATGGCGGTGATAAGTTCTTTTCCAGATACTCCTCCAACCGCCTCGGCAACGGCAAGCGCTATGGGCACTGATACGACTGCGCAATGTATGCGTGCGACCTCATGAGTATCATCGTAGTCGAGCGCGTGGGCCATGGCGGCGTTCACCATGACTGCGTTGGGAGCGGGGAATTTACCTCCGAAATTGATTATGCTGCTCTCTTTTTTCCCTCCCCAGTCCTTTACAATCTCGTAAACTTCCCTGATGCCTTCGCACGAACCTCCACCCAATGCTGTCGCCAGCGTATCCAGTACCTGTTTTTTTACACTATCAACAACATCGCCGCCCAGGTCTTCGAACTTCGTACCTATGATATGATCGACGAATTTGTATGTAATTTGCATCTCACGGCCTCCACATTATTCATAACCTTCAACAATGACCGAGACTAAACTATTTCACAACCTGCGGCGCACGGAGTTATCTATCAACGTCTTTGAGTGTTTCTCGGCTTCGTCCTTAAATCTACTGATCTGATCACTCGAGAAGTGGAGTAAATTGGATAATATATCATCCGTGTGCTGCCCCAATTGAGGCGGGGGCAGATGTTCATCCTCCTGAAGGCCTGACATCCTGATAGGGCAGTCTATGAACCTCATTTCACCCCGCACAGGGTCCTTGATCGTTCTGATAGCCCCGTCGAATTCCACCTGTGGATCAACTGCCATTTGCTCCAGGTTTCGCACAGGCCCGGCAGGGATATCTTCCGCCCGTAATATATTCATCAGGTCGTCAGTAGTTACCTGGCTGAAAAACTCCTGTATCTCTGCATTCAATTCATTCTTGTGAAAAAAGCGGTTTATCGGTTCCTTGAAACGTTCATCTTCCGCAAGTTCCTCTTTGTTGATTGCGCGTGTAATCCTCGACCAGCAGGGACCCAACGCCACATAGCCATCGAGTGTTTTGAAGTACCCGAAGCCTGCTATGGCCGAATGTTTGCTGCCCATTGGAGGCGGAAGTTGTTTGCTCACAAAATAGTATTCGAAAAGCTGGGGTATAAAAGCCATACTGGCATCGAGCATACTGGTGTTAATTTCCATTCCCTTGCCCGTCTCTTTGCGCTTATATAGCGCCGAAAGAATTCCAATCACACTGAATACCGCAGCGGAAATATCACTGCTTCCAACAGCCGTCCTGACCGGCGCCCCATTATCATCGGTTGTGAGGCTGATGATGCCGCTCATCGCCTGGACAATGTCATCGAACGCGGGGTAATCCACATACGGGCCCTCTTTACCGAACGCACTGAGACTGCAGAAAATTATCGACGGATTAATTTTTCGCAGGCTCTCGTAATTGATCCCGAGATGCTCCAATCCTTTCGGTCTGAGATTCGAAAAAAATACATCGGTAACCTTGATCAGCTTTTTAAATGCCTCCTGCCCGGATTCCGTCTGTAAATCGATTTCCATACTCTTTTTATTCCGGTTCAACGCTAAATAATAGTAACCGTCTCTTTCACCCAGCTTCGGCACTGTCTCTCTTGTCACATCTCCCACGTGCGGCGGCTCAAGTTTAATCACTTCTGCGCCAAGGTCCGCCAGTATCTGCATGGCGAACGGCCCCGATAAGGCCAAGGTGATATCAACTACTCGTATTCCTTTCAAAATGCTGTATTTCGGCATTAATAATCTCCCCTCTCAGATTTGGTCCCACAGCCCGAGGTGTTTGGCCATGGCGCATTGCTTTTGAGCTATCTTGATGGCTGCCTCATCGATCATTTTGTCATCGATGGCAATCGACCCTTTACCCTGTTCCATGGCCTTTTCATACGCCTGTACCATTCTCTTGGCTCTTCGGAATTCATCCATGGTCGGCGTGAAAGACTCGTTGATTACTTCGATCTGTGCAGGATGTATGGCCCACTTCCCTTTGAAACCCATCATGGCGCCCTTTTGGGACTCGGCCCGCAATCCGTCGGCGTCCTTGAAATCCGGATAGACACTATCGATCGCATCGATGCCTGCGGCAGCTGCAGCAAGCAGCATCCTGGAGCGCGCATAAATACACATGGCGGCTATTTCGTCGGTCCACGCGGTGATCCTGGCTCCCGTATCAGCCAGGTAGTCACCTATCCCGAAGATCAGGGCGGTAAGACGCCGGCTGGACCCGGCGATCTCATCGACAGACTGGACACCTCTGGCCGTCTCGATGATCGCCTGTATGGTAACCATCTTTGTCCCGGCCCCATTGTTTTCCAGGGAGGTCAGCAAACGGTCGACATATATGACGTCCTCAGGTGACTCGGCTTTGGGAATCACAATGGCGTCCGGATCAGCTTTGATAACCTGCACCAGGTCCATGTGAGCAAATCCCGTAGTCAGGCTGTTTATCCTGATGGCAAGTTCTTTCTGTCCGAAGTTGAGCTGCCTGAGTATATCCGGGAGCTCGTTACGTGTCTTTTCCTTCACTGAAACGGGCACGGAATCCTCAAGGTCTATTACGATGCAGTCGGCCTGGCTCTCCGCCGATTTCGTCAACATCTTAACGCTGTTGCCCGGGACGCTGAGGCTGCTTCTTCTAAGCTTCATCGGCTGTAATCCTCCGTTTAAAATACACCGGGGAGGGATCATTTCCTTGGCCAGAAGTTCTCGTCATCCTTGAGGTAAAATTCCCTCTTTTTGATGACCGTCTTCTTCTCGCCCTCGAAAACCATCTTGCCCTCCTGGTTTTTACCCGTCACCTTGAAATGCACGATGCCCGCGCCCTTGAACAAATCGGTATCTTCCTTACCTAATACTTCAGATTCAGCATAAAGAGTGTCGCCGTGACAGACGGGCGTCTGAAGCCTGATTTTGTCCAGAGCTATCTCTGCCAGGGCGTTTTCGCTGATGTCTTCCGCCGCAAGGCCTATAACAAGTCCGATAGTGAAACTTCCGACGACTATCCTTGTTCCGCCCCATGTGCCTATGCGGATTTTACTCATGAAGTCCTCATTGAAATGTCCTTCCGCCGTATTAAGGCCTAACTGGGTGAACATCACATTGTCCATCTCGGTTACCGTACGGCCGCGCTGGTGACGGATCTTGTCACCAATCTCGAAATCCTCGTAGTAATTTATGGCTCTTGTAACACCCATCTCTTTCCTCCATATAGTCAGTTTTATTTCTTGGGCATCACCCGTTCCAGCAACCGGGCGGAGATCACGCCTCTTTGTATCTCCTGGGTTCCCTCACCGATAGGCAGCATAGCGGCATCCCGCCAGTACCTCTCAAGCGGGAGGTCCCTGGTATACCCGTATCCGCCGTGCATTTGCAGCGCGTCCCAGGCCACCTTCATAACCATATCGGCCGCAAACAGTTTGGCCATACCGGCTTCAAGGTCACACCTGACCCCGCTGTCCTTTTTTATAGCGGCATGGTATGCGTACTGGCGGCAGACCTCGATGCTGGTGGCCATATCGGCCAGTCTGAACCTGATCGACTGGAAGGTTGCCAGCGGCACGTCGAATTGAATCCTCTGAGTCACATAATTCAGGGCCGCCCCGAAAGCCGCGCGTGCTACTCCCAGACAACGTCCTGCAAACTGTATACGTGCCGTCTCATAACCCTGCATCAGCATGGAGAACGCCCTGCCCTCCTGACCCCACATGTTCTCTTCGGGAACAGGGAAGTCGGAGAAGTCCACTTGATAGGTTCCCATGCCGTGGTAACCCACAGTATCTATCTCCGTTATCATCAGCCGCGGGTCCGAGTTGTCCCAGGGCTCTTTCTCGATCACCAGCCAGCTGACCCCCCAGTGTTTCTTACCCGGCGTTATCTTGGGATCCGTCCTCACCAGAGAATGCAATATATTGGCCCGGTCTGCGTTGGTGACCCACATTTTCTGTCCGTTTATGATCCACTTCCCATCGGATTTCCGGGCGGCGCATTTGATATTGGCCGCGTCGGACCCGGCATCAGCTTCAGAATTGGCCATGGCTGTCTGTATCTCCCCTGATAACAGCCCGGCCAGATATTTCTCCCTCAGTCTCTCGAATCCCGGCTGTACGACCAGCGCCAGGGAAGCCTCGTTTCTGGAAAAACAGCTGCCAACGGACAGCCATCCACGGGCCAATTCCTCCGCCACTACAACCAGCGCCAGATGGCCAAGACCGGCGCCTCCGTCTTCCGCCGCAGTTCGGATCCCGTAAAAACCAAGGTCCCCTATGCGTCTCAATATATTCTCCGGAATATGCGACGCGCGCTTATCTTTTTCAAATATATGGTCGCATTCAGTGGCAATGGGGATGACCTCTTTTTCCGTAAAGTCCCTGGCCGTTTTCTGCAGCTGCAGATGAGTTTCGTCTAAAAACATTTCGCTCTCCTTTTTATATGTTCGACTTACGGCGTTACTGTGGGAGACTGCCCCGCTTGGACACCAGATTTCTTCGTTCGAATTCGATGACCGCTTTGCCCTTTTGATTTATGCCCGAAGTTTTCCAGGTCACAATCCCGAATTGGGGTTTCGATTTCGATTCCCTCATATCTATGACCACAGATTCGGCATACAGCGTATCTCCCGGATAAACAGGATTGATAAAGGAAAGGTTATCCACCCCCAAAAAAGGTCCGCCTACTTCACTCAGGTCCTCCACGCTCATACCGAGTGTCAGGTGAAATATGAACTGTGGATTGATCACCACGTTTTCATAACCGAAGCGCTTGGCATATTCCTTATTAAGATAGATAGGATTGAAATGCATGGTCAGGTGCGTGAATAAGATGTTGTCGCTCTTCGAAAGAGTCCGCCCCCAGTGATGACGAAATTTCTGACCGACCTTAAAGTCCTCGTAATGATTGCCCCGTCTGAACGTCTTTACAGCCAATTTTCAGCCTCCTTGTATATTGGATTGATTGATCTCAGCCCCGGATCTTTGACAACACCGCAGCACAGCCAACTCAGCAGTGTGTTTTTATTTTTATTTCACATATATTAATTATATTTTATATTTTTGTCAATTTTTTTCTAAGAATATATTGCTTTGTTCATTATTTTTGTTATTATGTAACTTTTATAACATTGGGCTATCCAAGAGCGCCCGAAAACGGTGATCCGGGCTGTATGATATGGATTGTTTTATAAAGGTGACGAATCCTCTGACTGATAATGAAGCACAGCTTTGTAATCACGCGCTATGCTTTTTTTGACTTTATCCTTTACAATTAATTAACATCATTGCTTAGGTAAGCGGCCTTATGATTGATAATATTGACAAAAGAATAATACTGGAGCTCCAGGAGGACGGTCGCTCAAGCTATAAAGCAATTGCCAAAAAATTGGGGTTGAGTACTCCTACGGTTTTCAGACGTGTTCAGCGCCTGATAAAAGAACGCGTTGTCAAAATAACCGCAATTCCTGACCCCTACAAAATAGGGCATCTCACTGTAGCCTCCATCGGTATCACCGCCGATCTGAAAAAAATCGACGGCTTAGTAAAAAAACTGTCCATATTTCCCGATATTCACCTGATGGCATTCACATATGGCCGTTACGACATAGTATGCTGGGTGCAAACTACCAGCGCTGAAAATCTAAATATCCTTGTGCGAAAAATTGGTAAACTCGAAGCCGTAAAGACCATGGAGACCATAATATGGTCTCAGCTTACGAAGAGGACTTACGGTTGGTTGTCCCAATCTGAAGTGGAGTGAAAATAGGATAGCCGGCGAATACGCCGAACACCTTCGCCAATATTACGTCTCCATACCCAATGTACCCTGATCACAATATCCCGCATAATTATATTAATTTTCTTTTTTATCATATAATTTTATCGTTTTTATCTATATTACTTCTATATTTTGTTATATTTTACATTTCACAGCATAATTATCGGAAACCAGGGAGGTGCCGGTTATGAAAGATGAGAGGATGTTCTCTATGATCAGGGCAAAGGAACCAATTCTGGCGCCCGGTGTTTATGACGCTTTAACGGCCAAGATTGTGGAGGCACAGGGATTCGACGCCGTATACATGACGGGCTATGGAACATCAGCCTCTATGTTCGGATTTCCCGACATCGGTCTGCTGACAATGACCGAGATGGCAGATAACGCGGCACGTATTGCTGATGCTGTTGAAATTCCGGTGATAGCTGACGCGGATACAGGATATGGAAATCCCGTAAATGTTGTGCGCACCGTAAGGCAATATGAGAAAGCGGGCGTTGCCGCCATCCAGATAGAGGATCAAACGTGGCCAAAGCGTTGCGGACATATGGCCGGCAAAAGTGTTATTGATGCCGGAGAAATGATAGGAAAAATCAGGGCTGCCGTCGATGCCAGAAAAAATTCAAAATTACTTATTATCGCACGCACCGATGCTATCGCAACGCACGGTTTCGATCATGCCATTGAACGCGGACATATGTACGCAGAAGCCGGTGCGGACGTGCTCTTTATCGAGGCTCCGGTAAATATGGAGCAACTTGAGAAAATACCCGGGCTCCTTGCCCCCAGCCCCATCCTGCTGAATCTGGCGCCCAGAACGCCCAATTTATCTTTGGACCAGATCAGGAGTATGGGTTTTGCTATAGCTATTTACCCGGGCGTTTGTCTTGCTGCTGTAATCGCAGGCTGTACCGAAGAGGTAAAAAGGATTAAAGACACGGGGAAACAGCGGGAGTTCGGCGACTGGCTGCAGGCGTTTCTCGATCTCAATAACTTCCTGGGCGTTAATTACTATAACGACCTCGAGCAGAAATATAAGGATTAGCTGCGGTTGCGCACGCTTTTCCATCTTCGGCGACGCGATGCTTGTTCTTTAAGACGTCATTGCAAGTAGCGCATTTTTTTACTTGTCATTGCGAGGAGCGCAGCGACGCGGCAATCTTGTGTAGCGTTACATCCCAACACCAGATTGCTTCGCTCCGCTCGCAATGACGTAGCGAAAATGCTCGCGATTACAGGTAAATTAGAACTCGCCATGACCGGCGGTTAGAGCGCCTTCTCGACGATCTCGGAAAGCTCCAGCACGCGGACTTTATCGCCCGCCTTAAGGTCGCCCACGCCGTCCTCCATCATGGTCACACAATAGGGGCAGGCCACGCAGATGGTATCAGGCTCCTGCTTGAGCGCTTCGCCGATCCGCTCGATATTGATGCGGTTCCCGGTGTTCTCCTCCATCCACATGCGGCCGCCGCCGGCGCCGCAGCAGAAAGACCTCGCACGGCTGCGCTCCAGTTCGAGGGGCGCCCGGCCGGTAGCCATTGCTATGACTTCACGCGGCTGGTCGAAGATGGAGTTATAGCGGCCCAGGTAACAGGAGTCATGGAAGACCACCTTCCCCACATCCACCGGTCCCTTCAACTTCAATTTGCCCGAGCATATAAGGTCCCTGATTATCTCGCTGTGGTGCATCACCTGGAAATCAGCGCCGTAGCGGGGATAGTCATTTTTAAAGGTGTTGTAGCAGTGGGGGCACTGGACAATTATTTTCTTTACTCCCAGTTCCCTG
>JAQTLG010000060.1 GCA_028715025.1 Dehalococcoidia bacterium
TTGAGGATTGCAGGCCTGTGTCACCTCTTGCATAGATACGAGAATGCAGGCTTGGTTCCAGGCCTGATTGAGCAGTTGAATAATGCGCCGCCGAGGGAGGCCGCAGCTTTTCTCGACCGATCCTTCACGGTATCGGGAGTCGATTCAAAGGTGCTGATTGGGACCGGCAGGGCCAGAGAAATAGTGGTTAATGCGATACTGCCGTTCATGCATGCCTACGGCGCGAGCATCAATAACTGCACACTGGAAGAGAATGCGAGGCGCATCTATGGCTCATACCGTTCTCTCTCACAAAACGAGTTGACGCGTTACATGGTTGGACTGCTGGGCAACCAGGCCTTCGGCGCCTGCAGGCAGCAGGGACTGCTGCATATCTATCACAACTGGTGCCGAACCAGAGAATGCGGGAGCTGCCCCATGGTCACTTTGCGAAAGACAGCCCCGGTATGATGTCATGCTCCCCGTCTCGCAGGTTGCCCGAAATGCAGTGGTAGTAGGCGCAGGAGGCGATCATGGCCGCGTTATCCGTGCACAGTATGGGTGGTGGTATCAGGACCGGCAGGGGTGAATCAGCCTTAAAGCGCTCGCGCAAGGTATCGTTGGACGCCACACCGCCGGCCAGCATCATCTGCTTCACGCCGGTCCTCAGGGCGGCCTGTATGGTCTTGCCGACAAGGACATCTATAATAGCCACCTGGAAAGCCGCCGCCGCCTCTTTCACCCACGTTTCCTCCCGCTCTTCTTTCTCCTCAGCCATGTGAAGTAGTGCGGTCTTGACTCCGCTGAAGCTGAAATCATCGCTGTCTTTAAGCCAGGCGCGCGGCAGCGACAAAGAAGTTGTTACGCCTTTAGTGGCGGACTGGATGGACGGGCCTCCCGGATAGGGCAATCCAAGTATCCTGGCGCCCTTGTCGAAGGCTTCGCCGGCCGCGTCGTCCCTCGTGCAGCCCAGCCGGCGGAAGCTGCCGTGGTCCTCCATCAGAATTATGTCGCTGTGCCCGCCGGATACTATCAGGCAAAGGCAGGGCAGCTCCGGGGTCACACCGTACAGCCAGTTGGCATAGATGTGTCCCTCCAGGTGGTTGACAGGGATAAAGGGGAGGTCCTGCGCCTGCGAAACCGCTTTGGCGAAATTGACACCCACAATCAGAGATCCCGCCAGACCCGGGCCCACCGTGGCAGCTACGGCGTCTATGTGTTCGAGTGTGATACCAGCTTCGCTTAGCGCCTTTTCGGCCACCGGAGCTATGGTGAGCAGGTGCTGGCGCGAGGCCACTTCGGGTACTATGCCGCCGTACCTGGCATGGATATCCACCTGGGACGAGATTACGTTGGACAGGATGGTAATACCGTCCTTTACGACCGCTGCGGCGGTCTCATCACAGGATGTCTCGAACGCAAGTATATTCACGGCAGGGATTATAGCACAAAGCTAATACAGCATCCGGCGATTGCTGTTTTGCGGACGTGTTGCTACAATTAAACCCCGGCTCAAATCAGCATCTGATAGCGAGGATAACAATATGGAAATAACCTGGTACGGCCATTCCTGTTTCCGCATCAAAGGCAAGGAGGCGGTCATATTGATCGACCCCTGTCCCGATACCACAGGCTATTCTCTGGGCAAGGTCCAGGCGGATATAGTGGCCATCAGCCACGCTCATCCCGGCCATTCCTATCTTGATACACTGCAGGAGGGATACCGGGTTATCAAGGGCCCCGGGGAATATGAGATAAAAGACACGTACATTACGGGCATAGCCACCTTCCATGACGGCGAGCAGGGTAAAAAGTCAGGCAAGAACACTATCTATGTGATCGAGATGGAGGGAGTGACATTGTGCCACCTGGGCGATCTCGGCCATCCGCTGACCCCCGAGGTCATCGGTGATCTGGGAAATATCAATGTGTTGTTCGTCCCTGTGGGCGGCCATTCCACAATCGGCGGCCAGGCCGCGGCGGACCTGGTGCGTAACCTCAACCCAGGCTATGCCATCCCCATGCATTACATGACGGCTGATGAGAAGGCAGACCTTGAATTTCCCGAAAAGTTTCTCAAAGAGCTCGGCATCAAGGACCTGGCCTCGCAGTCCAAGCTTGTCGTCACCAGGACCAATATCCCTGCCAGCACGCAGGTGATACTGCTCGATTATCCGCATTAGCCTCGGACGGCTTTGACATATAAATTGCCCTGACGTATCATTGCTCGTTATGAGCCTTGCTAAACGTGTTTTCGATCTTCAGCAGGTTGAACTTTCCATCCAGGACTACATTAAACAGTTTGAGGCTATGGATCTGCGTATCCGTCATAACGACCAATTTGAACAGGCTGAATCCTCATTGAAGGCGGCTGAGAGCGAGCGTGCCGGGCTCGAAAAACGATACAAAGAGCTGGATGCGGAGGCTGAGGCCTTGAGGACTCAGCTTGGACAGATCCAGGATAAGCTGTACGGCGGTAAAATAAAGAACCCCAAGGAGCTGGTTGGGTATGAGCAGGAGGCGGCCATGCTCAAGTCGAGCCTGGATAAAAAGGACGATGTGTTGCTGGATATGATGGAGAAATTGGAGACGGACAAGGCGGCGATTAAAAAACTGAAGGATGTCTGTAAGGCCGCCGGCGATAACTGGGAGAGAGAGAAAGCAGATATGAAGGTCGAGATGGGGAACGTCAGGAACGAATTGAATGAGCTTGAGAAAAAACGCGGCGAGATGCTGGCCTCGATCGATAGAGATGCGCTCGCCACATATGAAGCTGTGAAGGGCAGGAAGGGTCAGGCGGTGGTTAAGGTGGAGCAGGGGCGCTGCCTGGGTTGCCGGGTAACGTTATCCGTCAGCGAAATGCAGCACGCGCGCGGCAATGCAATCGTAACATGCGGCAATTGCGGCCGCATATTGTATCTATCTTAGACCTATTTGACCTGCTGTCAGTCAAGTTGTAGAGTAAGTGAGCCAAGCAGGCCGGGTGACCGCTGCGGTTTTGTAAATCGTAGAGGAAAGTCCGAACTCTACCAGGCAGGGTGCTGGGTAACGCCCAGGAGGGGTGACCCTACGGAAAGTGCAACAGAAACATACCGCCCGTCGCAGGATGGGTAAGGGTGAAATGGTGAGGTAAGAGCTCACCGGCGGCCGGGTGACCGGCCGGCCGTGCAAACCCCACCCGGAGCAAGACCTAATAGGGGGCTATGGCACGCCTGGGCTGACCCCGGGTTGGTCGCATGATCGCCGTGGTAACACGGCGGCTAGATGGATGGTCACCGCTCCGCGCAAGCGGAGGCACAGAAATCGGCTTACAGGCCTGCTTGGTTATTCTTTTCTGCAGGCATAAATGCGCTACAATATATGATGGCCCGAGGGGCCTTTAAATTAATAATTGCTACCACTGGAGTTGATCAGATGCATATGAAAATGAAACCTGCCCTGTGTGTCCTGCTGGCGCTGGCTGTGCTGGTTACCAGCCTGCCCATGCTGGCCTGCGATTTCAAATTTGTGCCGGGCGAAGCGGATAAAAAGGTTCTGGAGGGTTTGCCGCCGGAGTTCCTGACCATCAGCCAGGCCTGGGATCTGCTGCAGAAGAACTACGTCGATAAAACCAAGCTCGACCCGGTCAAGATGGCCCAGGGAGCCATAAGGGGCATGGTGGCCGCCGTGGATGATCCCTACACCGAATTCTTCTCACCCCAATCATTTGAGTCGACCATGATTGATCTAACCGGCCTTTACCAGGGTATCGGCGCCTATATAGGCAAGAAAGATAATCAGATAATTATTATTTCAGCCATGCCCGGCTCCCCCGCCGAAGAGGCCGGATTGAAGTCGGGAGACATGATACTGAAGATAGACGGGCAATCTACAGCACAGTTGAATACGACCGAAGCTTCGCAGAAGATAAGGGGCCAGGCTGGAACAGATGTTGTCCTCCTGGTTTACAGGGAGGGCGACAAGGAGCCCTTCGAGCAGAAGATAACCAGACGCGAGATCAAACTGGATTCGGTTAAATTCGAGATGCGCGGGGATCTGGCCTATATACGGATTCAGCAGTTTATAGTTCCTACAACCGGTGACTTTAAAAAGGCGCTGATGGAAGCTAACAGGCAGGGCGCCAAAGGCATCATACTGGACCTGCGAGATAATCCGGGTGGCTTACTATCTGAGGCGGTTGATGTAGCAAGCCAGTTCTTAACGCGCGGGATCGCAGTAAAGGTCGTGGATAAGAATGGTCTGGAGACGGTCCAAAAAGTGAAGCCGGGTGGTATCGCCAAAGACCTGCCGGTGATAGTGCGGGTCAATAAAGGAAGCGCCAGCGCCAGTGAGATCGTGGCGGGTGCGCTGCAGGACAACGGTCGGGCCAAGCTTGCCGGAGAGAAGACATTCGGCAAAGCCAGTGTGCAGAATTTCGTCAAGCTCGATGACGGGTCAGCCATTAAAATGACTACGGCACATTACTATACACCCAACGGCACTCTTATCAGCGGAACCGGCCTGACTCCCGATTATCCACTGGACATCAAGGACGAGGAGCTGATCAAGTGGGCGGAGGATTACCTGAATGATATCATCTCTGCACAGCCCACGCCGACGCCGGCTGAATAATACGGTCTGCGGTTTACAGGCCGGCCATGCCCGTAAAATATCTGTGCAACCTGTCGTCGCCGGTCAGCTCCGGATGGAATGAGGTCGCCAGCAGTGTCCCCTGCACGGCAGTTACAATCTCACCACCCGATAGTCTGGCAAGCACCTTTACACCGTCCCCTGCCTTGTCTATCAGGGGAGCGCGGATAAAAACAGCGGGGAAAGGCCCCCCCTCTATACCTGATATCTGTAGTTGCGTTTCAAAGCTGTCCACCTGCCGGCCGAAGGCATTACGCTTCACGGAAATGTCCATCAGCCCGAGGGTCTCCATGGGAGTGCCGTCCGGATTCACTGCGCCTTTGGCCAGGCATATCATGCCGGCGCAGGTGCCCCAGAGCGGCACACCTCTCACCGCCAGATTTTTAACCGGAGCGATCAGGTCGAAGCTGTCCATCAGCTTCATTATGGTGGTGCTTTCGCCGCCCGGTATAACCAGGCCGTTGATCTGCTCCAATTGATCGGGCAGTTTCACTTCGATTGCCCTGACGCCGATCCGTTCGAACACAGTTATGTGTTCTATGAAGGCACCCTGAAGGGCAAGAACTCCTATCGTCATATTACTGATTCCCCGGATTTGATATTGCAGCGGGCATAATTTATAAGCGCCGCCCGCCTTCAAAAGCGGGCGGCGCATGGCCTCGTCTTTAACGATGAAATTATACTACAGGACCGGTAAATATTTCTTGATCTCGTATTCAGTTACCTGGATCCGGTACTGGTTGTACTCAACTTTTTTATTCTGGATAAAAGCGTTGAAGCAGTGGTCTCCCAGCGCTTTCTTGACCAGCGCGCTTTTCTCCGTCAATGCGATGGCCTCAGAAAGGCTGCCCGGCAGTGTTTTGATGCCCCGGCGCCTCCTCTGTTCCTCAGTCATCTCGTACACATTCTCCTCAACCGGAGCGGGAGGCTCCATCCCTTTCTCTATGCCGTCCAGACCTGCTGCCAGCATAACGCTGAATACCAGGTAGGGGTTGCAGGCAGGATCGGGGGACCTGTATTCCATGCGTGTGGCCATCTCGCGGCCGGGCTTGTATTCCGGTACCCTGATCAGGTCCGCGCGGTTGCGCCGGGCCCATGACAGGTATACGGGCGCCTCATAGCCGGGCACCAGGCGCTTATACGAGTTGATCCACTGGCTTGTCACCGACGTTATCTCCGGGCCATATTTAAGCAGGCCGGCGATATAGCTCCTGGCAATCTTGGACAGGTGGAATGGGTCGCTCTTATCGAAGAAGGCGTTCCTGTCGCCCTTGAAGAGCGACTGGTGCACGTGCATGCCGCTGCCGTTTTCACCGAAGATTGGCTTGGGCATAAAGGTTGCATATACGCCGTTCTCCATGGCCACCTGCTTGACCACCAGCCTGTAAGTCATGACGTTGTCCGCCATGGTTAGCGCATCGGTATAACGCATATCGATCTCGTGCTGGCTGGGCGCGACCTCGTGGTGCGAGTACTCGATGCCGATGCCCATCTCCTCGAGCGCCAGCACCGTCTGCCTGCGCAGGTCAACGGCCATATCCAGTGGTACCAGGTCGAAGTAGCCGCCGGAATCGAGTATCTCGGTGCCTTTGTTGTTCTTGAAATAGAAGAACTCCAGCTCAGGGCCCACGTAGAATGTATAGCCCAGATCGGCGGCGTACTTGAGATTCTGCTTGAGTATATACCTGGGATCTCCCTCAAAAGGTGTGCCCTCCGGCTTGTAGATGTCGCAGAACATGCGCCCGACCGATTGCTCCTTGGGCCTCCAGGGAAGCAACTGGAAGGTGTCGGGATCGGGCATGGCTATCATATCGCTCTCGTCTATGCGGGCATAACCCTCGATGGACGATCCGTCGAAACCCATACCTTCTTCCATGGCACGCTCAAGCTCCTCGATTGTGATAGAAAAGCTCTTGAGAAAGCCAAGGATGTCGGTGAACCACAGGTTGATGAATTTAATATCGTGCTCCTTTGCCATTTTGAGCACGTATTCAACCGCTTCTGCTCTATCTTTTTTAACCATATTTCCTCCTCGGCGTATTCTTATCGTGCTTTGTAATCAAAGCATAAATTATATGCAAAGTCAAAACAACTGGAAAGTGCTCCGGTAACGGAGTGTGCAATATTTGAGCGAAAGTGCGGGACACGGCCCGCACTTTCGCTCGTTGAGCATGTTTTAAATATCGAAGTAAAGGTAAAACTCGTGCGGATGGGGCCTCAGTCTTATCTCGTCAATCTCTTTGGTCCGTTTATAATCGATCCAGACATCTATGACATCCTGAGTAAAGACGCCGCCTTTAAGCAGGAATTTGTGATCCTTTTCCAGGGCGTTTATAGCATTTTCGAGTGAACCCGGGACGGTCTTCAGCTTTTTAGCTTCTTTGGCGCTGAGTGTATAGGTGTCCTTGTCGAAGGGCTGACCCGGGTCGATCTTATTCTCAATACCGTCCAGGCCGGCCATCAGTAGCGCAGACAGAGCCAGATAACCGTTGCATGTATTATCGGGAGGCCTGAATTCGATCCTCTTTGCGTTAGGATTCTCGGAATACATGGGTATGCGCACGGCCGCGCTGCGGTTGCGTGCTGAGTATACAAGATTGACCGGCGCTTCGAAGCCGGGCACGAGCCTCTTGTAGGAGTTGGTGGTAGGGGAGCATATGGCGCACAGGGCTTCGGCGTGCTTGAGAAGTCCACCGATGTAGTATTTGCAGGTCTGGCTGATGAGCGCGTATCCTTTGGGATCAAAGAAGATGTTCTTACCATCTTTGAAAAGGCTCTGATGCACATGCATACCTGATCCATTGTCCTGAAAGATGGGCTTGGGCATGAAAGTGGCGACTTTATTATGTTTGCGGCAGACGTTCTTGATCACATATTTGAACCACATCATCTGGTCGCCCATCTTAAGCAGGTCCTTATATTTCATGTCGATCTCGCACTGGCCGGCGGTGGCAACCTCATGGTGATGGACCTCTATCTCGAGGCCGGCGGCGGCCATGGTTTCCACGATCTCGGACCTGAGGTCCTGCAATGAATCATGCGGCGGTACCGGAAAATAGCCCTCCTTATACCTCGGTTTATAGCCGAGGTTCGGCTTCTCGTCTTTGCCGGTATTCCAGTCAGCCTCAACGGAATCGATGTAGTAATAACCACTGCGCTGGTCCTGGTCGAAGCGGATGTCATCGAAAATGAAGAACTCCTGCTCAGGTCCGCAGTAGCACGTGTCAGCAATCCCCGTGGATTTAAGGTATTTCACAGCTTTCGCAGCGATGTATCTTGGATCCCTGGTATAGGCTTTTTTCGAAAGAGGATCGAAGATGTCGCAGATAATGCTCAAAGTGGGGTGCTCGCAGATTGGATCGACTATGGCGGTTTCGGGATCCAGCTTCAATATCATGTCACTTTCCTGGATGGCCTGAAAGCCACGGATGCTCGAGCCGTCGAAACCGATCCCCTCGGCCCAGATACCTCCTTTGGAAGGATCGGAGTCGAGATTCCCATTGAGTTCGCCGGATGTGATGGTGAAGTGTTGCCAGAGACCTGGCAGGTCATTAAATTTCAGGTCGACAAATTTAATGCCTTCATCCTTGATTTTTTTCAGGATCTTTTCCGGGGTCATTTTTTCCGGTGCCAAAATATTCCTCCTTAATTTTTCTATAAGATTCAGATTGGAAGGCCGTCCTTCGGCTAATCCATCTGTTGGTCTTTGCACTAAATTTAGACGAGAAATATTACAAACAGATTAAATTTATTGATTTTTCACGAAA
>JAQTLG010000061.1 GCA_028715025.1 Dehalococcoidia bacterium
TACAGGCGGCTTGCGGACAACTGCGGCGTCAAACCGGGTCCAAATAAGTAGATATACGGATTGTCAAAGACGCTGCGGGACTCTCATCCAACTTGACTTTACGAGTAACTGTGTTAGAATTGACCGGTCAATTAACGATTGACCACAAAACGGGAACACCTCGCCCGCTGATGATGCGGATCGGAGTCGAAATGGATAACTATTCCTGGTTGAAGAATTATGATGAAGGTGTGCCTCGCACGCTCGAGCCTTATCCGAAAACGACTATGATCGATGTCGTCGATGAGTCAGCCAAAGCTAAGCCCTACCGCGCCATGTTCTATTTCAAAGGATACAGGCTATTATATGACGATTTTGTGCGGCAGAGCGATGCACTGGCCGCAGGCCTGGTTGCTCTCGGGATAAAGAAAGGAGACCGTGTAGCCCTGCTTTTGCCCAACTCACCGCAGATGGTGCTCGCATTCCAGGGCATATGGAAGGCGGGTGCAATAGCTGTTCCCATCAATCCTCTTTTTACCGAACACGAGCTGATGTATGCATTGACCGAGGTGGACGCCGCTGCCGTGATCGTGCTTAATCCCTTTTATCAGGCTGTAAAGAATATTCAGAAGGACACTACTGTCCGGATTGTCATCGCCACCAACATCAAGGAATATCTGCCTGCGCATCTCGGTCTGCTTTTCACGCTGGCCAGGGAGAAGAAGGAGGGCTACAGGATTTCTCTGCAAAAGGCGGATGTGTGGTTTCAGGAACTGCTGCGGCAACATAAAAACGACCGCAGGCCTGATATTGAAGTCAGGCCGGAGGACGCTGCCGTGATACTATTCAGCGGCGGTACCGCCGGTACTCCCAAGGGCGCCGTTGGTACACACGGCGCTCTCATCATGACCGCCATGCAGATTAATGCCTGGCTCAGCCCTGTACTGGAGCAATGGGAGGACAGAGTAGCTCTGACCATGCCGCTCTTCGATGTTTTCGGATGTGCTGGTGCGCTGGGTGCTGCCATGGTCAACCATTCGTCCTGCATCCTCATACCTGACCCGCGTGATATCACGGATGTGGTTAAAAGTATCAGGAAATATAAACCGGCCTTCATGCCCGGGGTGCCGACATTTTACATCGGGATCATGAACCATCCTATGGTGAAATCAGGCAAGGTGCGACTATCGAGCATGAAGATATGCATGGTTGGAGCAGCTCCGCTCATGGTGGAAACCAAACGGAAGTTTGAGAGCATGACGGGAGGGCGACTCATGGAAGGCTATGCTATGACAGAGACTATGCAGGGTGCAACGATCAATCCCGTCCTGGGTTTTAATAAGGATGGCTCGGTGGGATTACCGTTGCCTGATGTAGTTATCAAAATAGTAGATTCTGAGACCGGTCGTAAAAGCATGGAAGCCGGTGAGCTTGGAGAGATATGTTTTAAAGCGCCGAACCTTATGAAGGGCTACTGGAACCGGCCTCGGGAGACAGACGACATGCTCAGGAAGGGATGGCTGTACAGCGGCGACATAGGTTATCTCGATAGTGACGGGTATCTTTTTCTGCATAGTCGAAAAAAAGATATCATCAAGGCCAGCGGCTCACAGGTCTGGCCGCACGAAGTTGAGGAGATATTAAATGAGCATCCGGCGGTTATGGAGGCCATCGTGGCCGGTGTGCCCGATCAGTACCAGGGTGAAGCAGTAAAGGCGTGGGTGGTGTTGAATGCCGGCATGAGCTGTACGGCTGACGAGCTCAGGGAGCACTGCAGATCCAAACTGTCGGCCTATAAAGTGCCGCGATACATCGAGTTCAAAAATAGTCTGCCCAAGACCCAGATAGGCAAGATACTGAGGAGGGTATTGATCGAGGAAGAGACAGGTAAACAGGGAGGGGAAACCAATCATACATAGCTGCCATAGTAATAATTATGCTGGGAGGTTGAATTGATGACAGAATCATATCCATGGTTTAAAAGTTATGATGCGGCGGTGCCGCACAGCCTGGAACCATACCCGCAGGTGACTTTTCTGGACGTGGTAGAGGAGGCCGCCAAGAAGAGGCCCGATCACAGGTTCATGATTTTCAAAGACAGGAACATCAGCTACAGCGAACTTGTCAGGCTATATTCGGTGTTTGCCGCTGCCCTCAAGGCTAACGGCGTGAAGAAAGGCGACCGCGTTGCCATACTCCTGCCCAACTGCCCGCAGGGCTTTATCAGCTCGTTTGCAGTCTGGAAGGCCGGCGCCATACCTGTGCCGCTCAATCCGATGTATACAGAGCATGAATTACAGCACTCACTTAAGGAATGCGGGGCGGAGGTTGCCATCGTACTGACACCTTTCTATGCCACCGTCAAGAAGGTACAGCCGCAGACAAACCTCAGACTGGTCATTGCCACCAATATCAAGGAATATCTTCCGCCGTTCCTTGCGACTATGTTTACGCTGCTCAAGGAGAAGAAGGAGGGCCACCGGATTACTCTCCAGTCAGGCGACCTCCGGATGGCAGAGCTAATGAGCAAACATGCCGGTGACGCTAGTCCTGACTTTAAGCCTGTATCAGAAGATATCGCGCTGCTGCTTTTCAGCGGAGGCACTACCGGCGTTCCCAAGGGTGTAATCATAACCCACAAATGCTTGATTGCCGAGGCCTGGCAGCTCAAGGTCTGGAATGATAGCGTGCTGACGGAATGGGACGATGTGGTCATGATGATCATGCCGCTCTTCCATGTCTACGGCTTCGCAGGTGTAATGGGCACATCCATCATGGGGCATAATCCACTTGCCGTTGTACCCAACCCGAGAGACCGTGACGACGTAGTGAAGACTATAAACAAGGTGAAGCCTGCATATTTCCCTGCCGTTCCCACCATGTTCATAGCGCTGTTGGAGCATAAGCTTGTCAAGGCGGGCAAGGTTGATTTTAAGTCCATGAAGCTCTGCGTGGCGTCGGCGGCGCCGCTGCTGCCTGAGACCAAGCGGCGTTTCGAGGAATTGACGGGCGGCAAGCTGATCGAAGGCTATGGCATGACCGAAGTGACTGCGGCCATTACCCTGGGTCCGGTGGAGGGCAAGTGGACGCCCGGATCGGCCGGCATTCCCCTACCGGATGTTATACTGCGTATAGTGGATGTTGAGACGGGTGAGAAAGACATGCCTCTGGGGACGGAGGGCGAGATCGTCGCCAAGTGCCCGCAGATAATGGTAGGTTACTGGAACAGGCCGGAGGCCACGGAGGAGATGATCCGCAACGGGTGGCTGTATACCGGCGATATCGGCTATCTCAACGAAGAAGGTTGCCTCTTCATCACGTCGCGCAAGAAGGAATTGATCAAGCCCGGCGGCTTCCAGGTCTGGCCGCGCGAGGTGGAGGAATGCATCAGCACCTATCCAAAGGTAGCGGAAGTAGGAGTTGCGGGTATCCCCGATGCTTACCAGGTCGAGGCTGTCAAGGCCTGGGTGGTGTTACGCCAGGGAGAGACAGCTACACCTGAGGAGATCCAGGCGCATTGCCGTGAGAAACTGATAGCCTATAAAGTTCCCAAGCACGTGGAATTCAGGACCGAGTTGCCCAAGACACTGGTGGGCAAGATACTGAAACGTGTACTGGTTGAAGAGGAGATAGCTAAACAGAAAGCGGCGAAGTAATATCTCAAAGAGGTAATTAGGCGAGGGCGCTTAATGATAATAACAAATCTAAGGAGGTTCTAATCTTGTCCGACAAAAGATGGTTAAAAAACTATGACAAAGGGGTCCCGGCCTCGCTGGAACCCTATCCCCAGAAGACGCTTGTCGACTACGTGGATGATGCCGTGAGAGAGCATCCCGATTACCCGATGGTGCTGTTTAAGAAGAGGAAGATGTCCTATGCTGAGATACAGAAGCTCAGCGATGAATTTGCGGCTGCTCTGGTGGCCAGAGGTGTAAAAAAGGGAGACCGCGTAGCCCTGATTATGCCCAATTGTCCCCAGGCCATCATCTGCCGCTGGGGCGCGTGGAAAGCCGGCGCTATCCTGGTACACATGAATCCCATGTATACGGAGTCCGAGCTCGAACACGCCCTCAAAGACTGTGGCGCCGAGACCGTAGTCGTGCTGACACTGTTCTACAATACGGTCAAGAAGTTACAGCCAAGGACCAAATTGAAGCTGGTTATAGCTACCAGCATCAAGGATTATCTTCCGCCGGTACTCAAGGTGTTGTTCACGCTGGCCAAAGAGAAAAAGGAAGGCCACCGCATCGTGCTGCAGCCCGGCGATTTCTGGCTGACCGATCTGATCAAAGCCCAGGCAGGGGCAAAACGGCCCGATGTCAAAGTGCTCCCCGGTGACGAGGCACTTATACTTTTCTCCGGTGGAACAACAGGCACCCCCAAGGGCGTAGTCGGTACGCACCATTCGCAGGTCATGACGGGGCTGCAATTCAGCAGCTGGTTCGGCGAGATAGTCGAGCCTTACAAGGACGTGATGATGCTGGTGCTGCCGCTGTTTCACTCTTTCGCCACATATGCGGTGATGAGCACGGCCATCGTCGGCCACGCGGCCATGTCGCTGGTACCCAATCCGCGCGACCGTGACGATGTGGTCGCCACCATCAATCACGACAAGCCCTCGTTCTTCCCCGCCGTGCCCGCCATGTTCATCGCATTGTTGGAACATCCGGCAGTAAAGGCGGGCAAGGTGGATTTCAGCTCGATGAAATGCTGCAACTCCGGCGCAGCCCCCTTGCTGTACGAGACAAAGAAGCGTTTTGAGGACCTCACCGGCGGTCGCATTGTGGAGGGATACGGGCTGACCGAATCTACCATGGCCTGCTGCTGCACCCCTTACCGTGGAACCTGGAAGCAGGGATCTGTGGGTATGCCGCTCCCTGATGTTATTATCAGGATCGGCGACATTGAGACGGGCGAGGGCGATATGCCCGCCGGCAAGGAGGGGGAGATAGTTTTCAATGCCCCGCAGTTGATGAAAGGGTACTGGAACAGGCCTGAAGAGACCAAAGAGATGCTGCGGGACGGCTGGCTGTATACGGGCGATGTCGGTTATATGGATGATGACGGTTACGTTTTCATCACATCGCGCAAAAAGGACCTGATCAAGCCCAGCGGCTTCCAGGTATGGCCGAGGGAAGTCGAGGAGGTAATCAGCAGCCATCCGGCGGTGGCGGAAGTCAGCGTGGCCGGTATTCCCGATGCCAAGCAGGGTGAAGCTGTGAAAGCCTGGGTAGTGCTGAAGGCCGGTAAGACGGCTACGGCGGAGGAGATACAGGCCTGGTGCAAGGAGAAGCTGGTCGCCTACAAGATACCCAAGTTCGTGGAATTCCGCAGCGACCTGCCCAAGACCATGGTCGGCAAGGTGCTGAGAAGGGTGCTGCAGGAGGAAGAGGCAGGAAAAAGCAAGAAGTAAGTATAGGAACAAGGCTGTCCCCGGCTGTACAGCCGGGGACAGCCTAAACATATAGTCAACGCATATAAAATATTAGTTTGATTGGAGGTTGTTGCATGGCTGAGTATCGCTGGTTAAAGAATTACGATCCCGGTGTCCCCCATACGCTGGAACCCTATCCCCAGAAGACGCTCATAGATTATGTGGATGAGGCCGTCAATGAACATCCTGATTATCCCATGGTGCTTTTCAAGAAGAGGAAGATGTCCTATGCTGAGATCCAGAAGCTCAGCGATGAGTTCGCCGCTGCTTTAGCTGCTAAGGGCGTAAAAAAGGGAGATCGTGTAGCGCTCATTATGCCCAACTGCCCGCAGGCCATTATCTGCCGCTGGGGGGCCTGGAAGGTCGGCGCCATACTGGTGCATTTAAACCCTATGTATACGGAAAGCGAGCTGGAGCACGCCCTTAAGGATTGCGGGGCTGAGACCGTGGTCGTTCTGACCATGTTCTACAAGCAGTTTAAGAAGATGCAGTCGCGTACCAACGTAAAGCTGGTCATTGCCACCAGCATCAAGGATTACCTTCCGCCCCTGCTCAATGTGCTCTTTACACTGCTCAAGGAGAAGAAGGAGGGGCACTATGTCGAACTGGAGGAGGGGGATTTTTGGTTGGTGGACCTGATAAAGCAGAATGCAGGCGCCAGGCGGCCGGATGTGAAGGTTACACCGCAGGACCCTGCGCTCATCCTTTTCAGCGGCGGCACAACGGGCACGCCCAAGGGCGTGGTAGGCACTCATCATTCTATGGTGATAACAGCCCTGCAGTACGCAGCGTGGTTCGGTGGCCAGATAGAAAGCTACAAGGATGTCTTAATGGCGTGCCTGCCGTTTTTTCATGTCTACGCTACCTACGGTGTCATGAGCACTGCCATAGTGTGCCACGTGGCGTTGTCCATCGTTCCCAATCCGCGCGACCGCGAAGACCTGATTGCCACTATTCAACACGATAAACCGACTTTCTTCCCGGCAGTTCCTGCCCTTTATATCTCATTGCTGGAGCATCCCAAGGTCAAAGCCGGCAAGGTGGATTTCAAATCGATGAAGTTCTGTGTGTCCGGCGCAGCTCCGCTGCTGGCCGATACCAAGAAACGCTTCGAGGAGCTGACGGGTGGGCGTATAGTCGAGGGCTATGCCATGACCGAGGCTACCATGGCATCCTGCGTCACTCCTTACCTGGGCAAGTGGAAGGAGGGGTCCACCGGCATGCCGCTGCCCGACGTAATAGCCAGAATAGGCGATTTAGAGACGGGAGAAGGCGACATGCCCGCCGGCCAGGAAGGCGAAATTGTCATCAAGGCGCCGCAGCTCATGGTTGGATACTGGAACAGGCCCGAGGAGACCAAAGAGATGCTGCGGGATGGCTGGCTCTACACCGGCGATATCGGTTACATAGATGAGGACGGCTATCTGTTCATCACCTCACGCAAAAAGGACCTGATCAAGCCCAGCGGATTTCAGGTGTGGCCGCGCGAGGTCGAGGAGGTCATTAGCACCAATCCAAACGTGGCCGAGGTCTGCGTGGCCGGCATACCCGATGCCAAGCAGGGAGAGGCGGTCAAGGCCTGGGTGGTGATGGAGGCCGGCAAGACCGCTACAGCGGAGGAGATACAGGCCTGGTGCAAGGATAAGCTGGTGGCCTATAAGATACCTAAATTTGTCGAATTCCGCACCGAGTTGCCCAAGACCATGGTGGGCAAAGTGCTGAGGAGGGTACTGGTGGAAGAGGAGAAAGCTAAAGCAAAATAGCAAATCATTTTTTAATTAAAAAATGAAGCGAACCGGTCCCGGCGGTCGCCGGGACCGGTTGAAGGATGCTGAGTTGACTGAATATCTATGGTACAAAAGCTATGATCCCGGTGTCCCGCGCTCTCTTGAGCCATATCCGCATAAGACCATTATGGATGTCCTGCTGGAAGCTGAAAACGAGCGCCCTGACTATCCCATGATAATCTTCCAGGACAGGAAGCTCAGCTATAAAGAGATCGTCAGTGAAAGCGATGCTATGGCTGCGGCGCTGGCTTATATGGGGGTGAAGAAGGGTGACCGCATAGCCGTGCTTTTCCTTAACTGCCCGCAGGAGTATATTATTTTCTTCGCGGCCTGGAAGCTGGGCGCCATTGTGGTGCCGCTGAATCCACTCTATACCGAGTTCGAGTTGGAAGCGAGGTTGAATGATATCGACGCCGAAGCAGCGGTGGTTCTCAACCTGTGGTATCCCATGGTCAAAAGGCTGCAGAAGAAAACCAGCGTACGCAACGTTATCCTGGCCGAATTCGATGATTATACCGTGCCGGATAAAGAAAAGGCGGCCACCGCCATCGAACCCGGCGACAACTGGTGGCTTGACCTCACCAGAAAATATGCGGGAAAACCGGTACCTAAGATAGAAGTTGGGCCGGAAGATACAGCTTTGATTCTATTCTCCGGAGGCACTACCGGCACTCCCAAAGGCGTTATGGAGAGCCACAAGTCTCTGGTCATCACAGGCATGCAGGTGGAAGCCTGGTTCCGTGAGATTTCACTCTGGTGGGATGAGAAATTTCTGGTGCCGCTTCCGCTTTTCCATGCTTTCGGTATCTATGCCAGCTTCGGGATGGCGCTGGTACAGCATAATATCTCGGTGCTCATCGCCAATCCACGTGACATCAAGGGCATGATCGATACCATCAAGAGTCAGGGCATCACCAATATGGGGGCAGCTCCCACTATGTTTATCTCCATGCTGGAATACCCGGATCTCAAGATGGGTGACCTCAAGACCATTCGCATGGCTACATCGGGCGCAGCGCCGCTGATGCG
>JAQTLG010000062.1 GCA_028715025.1 Dehalococcoidia bacterium
CTTTTTCACGACTAAACTTCAGTTTGACGTCCTCACTTTAGGAAGGTATCATGAGGCGTTATCGCCGCGCCTATTAATGCACCTTAATCAGCCGCCAGGGGCGACATCAATATAAACAATTAAATAGGAGGTATGTAGTGGCAAAGGACACTGGCGATTCCAAGCAGTACAAAGCCGGCAAAGGGGCATCAATCTACATTCTTATCATCTGTACACTGCTCTACATGGTCAACTACATGGACAGGCAGGTGGTCGCCGCGGTGGTGGAACCGATGAAAGCCGCCCTGAGCCTGAACGACAGCGACGTGGGAATTTTAGGTTCAGTCTTCCTCCTCAGCATAGCCCTATTCTCATTTCCCGTAGCCTATCTGGTCGACCGCTGGAGCAGGCGCAAGGCCATCGCCATTATGGCGATCCTGTGGAGCGGCTTCACGTTCCTGACCGGCAAGGCCTGGAATTTCTGGTCATTGTTTGTCCCGCGCAGCCTGGTCGGCGTGGGTGAGGCCGGTTTCTCGGCCGGCGGCACAGCCATGGTCGGCGCCGCTTACTCGTCCAAGGCGCGCGGCGCAGCCATGGGAGTTTTCAACATGTCGATCCCACTGGGTATAGCACTGGGCTCGGTGCTTGCCGGCGCTATTGCCAAGACACAGGGCTGGCAGGCCCCGTTCCTGTACTTCGCCATCCCCGGTGTGATCCTCGGCATACTGGCCCTGTTCATGAAAGATTACAAGACCGTAGCCTCAACATCCACCACCGGGTCTAAGGTAACCTTCGGGCAATCGATAAAAACCCTTTTCAAGATACCCTCGCTGGTCTGGGCCCTGGTAGGCTACGGCCTGGCCAACATCATGTCCATGTCATTCCTCTTCTGGACCCCGGCCTTTGTAGGCAGGGCATGGGGCGTGGATGTTGTAGCTGCCAATGCCGTGATGGTGCCCATCGTATTAGCTGCCATAGTCGGCTCACCGCTGGGCGGCATCCTCGCGGACGTCTGGTTCAAAAAGGACCCCAGGGGCAGGCTGTATATACCGGCAATCACCATATTCCTCAGCGCTATCTGCCTTGCAGGGGCTATTTATTTACAGTTCAGGGGCATAGGTATGGCCCTTGTAATCGCCTATGGCGTACTGAACGTGATGGCATTGCCCTGTCTCAGCGCCATATCGCAGGACGTAGCGCCTGCTGCACAAAAAGGGCTTGTCTGGGGCCTCATGGTCTTCTGTATGTACGTCTTCGGTGGAGGCTGGAGCCCGTACATGGTGGGAGCTATCTCTGATGCACTGGGGCAGGGCGCTCAAGCACTGGGCACCGCCCTGATGATAGCCTCCATCGGAGGCATCCTCGGAGGCATCTGTTATCTAATGGCCGCCAAGCCCTATCCTGCTGATATGGAAAAGGTCAAACACGAACAGCTTATGGCAGAGTAATAACTCATTGGATTTACAACATAGCAGGGCGGCGAGCACGCTCGCCGCCCTGTAGTTTTCGGCCTCACCTGCTGTCAACGATATGTATATGTAAAGTGATCAAAGCGGTTGACAAAACCGGCCAAACTCCTAAAATTACAGTGTTACCACGGGATAATTTCCGCATTTCGTTCATTATCGCTGTTCAACAAGGATTAGGAGGGCAAGGCTATGACCACCCAGAGCTGCAATTCCCCCCGCTACTCGATCAAGGAACCGCTCAACCTCTCACCGCGCATCCAGTGGCTTCGCGACTACTATTTCCAGGGTAACAACCGGAAGTGGAACAACGAGTTCACCGGCTTCACCACGGGGACACCCTGGGACATACAGTATCAGGAGCTCAATTTCTATATCGTACCTGAGACATACACCTTCTTCCCGACTTTCACGGGCGCCTTCCAGCAGGCCTCCTTTAAAGTGGACCTTCCCGAGGGCTTCTGGGAATGGAGCCTGCCGGAACGGCAGGCCTGGTTTGTCAGGGAAGTCATGGTTTATTACCTCCCGCATGAGGTTCTGCCGGGCGACCTTATAGCCGGCGGCCGCTTTAACGTTCAAACTTCCAGGTGTTTCAATAAAAAAGAAGCAGCGGAATACTCCAAAGCCGTCTATGGAAAAAAGGGGGCCCGCGCCGCCGAATTCTGGTTTCATAACCACGGTTACGGCAATGCCGGTGCAACCAGCGGACACCTTATACCCGACTACCCGAGAATCCTGCGCGAGGGCTGGAAGAGCGTACACGAGGAATTGAACCGCAAGCTGTCGTCCCTGTCACAGCGCGAGTACGATAGTAAAAAGGGACATCAGATAAAGGCCATGCTGGTTGCCGCCACGATGGCGCGCGATGTGGCTTTCGAGTACAGCAAGGTCTGCGCGCAACTGGCCGAGAATGAAGCCGACAGCGCCAGAAAAAATGAGCTTGTCAAGATGGCGGAAATGCTGCGCCGAGTGCCATGGGAGCCGGCGCAGAATTTCTGGGAGGCCATTCAATCGCTGTGGATCACACACATGCTTGTTATGAGCGACGAGAACTATCCCGGACCGGGGGTCTCTTTCGGCCGGGCGGATCAGTACCTCTACCCCTTCTGGAAAAAGTCGCTGGATGAGGGCATGGATCGTGAATTCGGTAAGGAGCTATTGAAATGCTTCTGGATCCATTGCAACTACGCTTACGATGCTATGATAAGGACCGGAGGCAACCAGGGCATCACGGCCGGCTTCGGACAGCTTATCACCATTTCCGGCATGGGCAAGGGTGGAGTCGACCTTAGCAACGACCTGACCTACGGCATGCTGGAAGTAATCGACGAGTTGAGCCCGTTGCTGGAGCCCAAACCGAACGTCCGCCTGCACCGGCGTAGTCCGGACAGGCTGCTGGAGAAGGTGATCGATATGATCGCCTCCAGCCAGGGATCACCCTTCCTGCTGAATTTCGACGAGCGCTCGATCGCCGGTATGCTGAGGGAAGCAAGAATAGCCGGCGTGGAGAAACTGATCAACGCCGATAACGTTTTCGACTACGCTCCGGTCGGGTGCCTTGAAAATACCATGTGCGGAAATGACCGCTCGGGCACGGTGGATATCAACTTAAACCTTCTCAAGGCTGTGGAGCATGCGCTCACCGGCGGCTACGACATGATACCCTGGGTAGATCCCATGACCGGCAAGCAGGAGCCGATAAAGCGCTGGGGTGCTGACACCGGAGATGCGACCAAATTCCGTACGTGGGAGGAGTTCTGGAACGCATATGTTGCACAGACCAGGCATCTCATGGAACGCGTAGCCGAGCTGTATGACAGGACGGACAGGATGAGGGCTAAATATCTGCGAACACCTTATCTATCGTGTCTGGTAAGAGGATGCGCCGATAAAGCCATGGACATCAACGAAGGCGGAGCCGAACTGAACTTCATCACGGTAGAAGCTGTGACCTACGCAACAACCGTGGATTCCCTGCTGGCCATCAGGCACCTGGTCTTCGATAAGAAGGAATGCAGCATGCAGGAGCTCATCCAGGCCCTTAAAGATAACTGGAAGGGGCACGAGGTCCTGCAGGCCAGGGCGCTCAACAAGACCCCTAAATACGGAAGGGATGATGACCAGGCGGATAATCATGGTAAAGATGTAATGGACCTTTGGACCGGCGAAACATGGAAATACCGCACTTCGGTTACCGGTAAACATTACCGCCCCGGTATGCTGTCCTGGAACTACTGGGTAGGCGACGGCTTCATCCTGCCGGCCAGCCCTGACGGCAGGCCCAAGGGACAATTCCTGTCCAACGCTATATGCCCCTGCGCAGGCGCCGATATCAATGGTCCCACGGCCAACGTAAATTCTGTAGGCAAGGTGCTGGGCGGCAAGGATCCGGCAGGCAATGGCGACTGGGATGGATACTTAAACGTACTGCCCAACGGCGCCAGCCATACCATGACATTCAGCCCGTCCCTGCTGCGCGATCCCGAGCACAAATCTAAATTCATGGCCTTCCTGCGCAGCTATGCGGAGAACGGCGGAAGCGCGCTGCAGGTAAATATGATCGATGCCGATATCCTGCGCGATGCTCAGACAAATCCAGACTCCTACCGGCACCTTCTTGTGCGAGTGACCGGCTATAATGCCTATTTCACTTCGATCGGTCGCGAGCTTCAAAACGAGATAATCGCCCGCGAAAGCCACTGTATGTAAGATATGCGCTTATGAGAATAGAGCAGGCGCCAGTTAAGGCCGTTGAACAGGCCGGCATAGAGCCACTACCGGAACACACAATCCGGGGCGATAAGGCCATAATTCTACATACCCAGAGACTGTCCACTGAGGACGGTCCGGGCATACGCACAACGGTTTTTTTCAAAGGCTGCCCCTTGAATTGCCTGTGGTGCCACAATCCTGAAAGCATATCATTTAAGCCCCAGATGCACTGGATGGAGTCACGCTGCATCGGATGCGGCATATGCCTGAAAACATGCCCGAACGGTTGTCTGACCAGGACTGCGAACGGTATCAAGAGAGACAGGGAGAAGTGTCTTTCGTGTGGCAGATGTGCGCAGGAGTGTCCTGCCGGTGCGCAGGAGATGCTGGGAAAAACGGTGGGGCAGGAAGAGCTCTTAAAAGAGCTTCTGAAAGACAAGGTTTATTATGATAAATCAGGGGGGGGTATTACGCTTTCGGGCGGCGAACCTCTTATGCAGGCAGAGTTCTGCGCCGGCCTGTTGAGCAAACTGAAGGAAAACGGCATCCATACCGCCGTAGATACCTGCGGCATGTGTTCCACAGCGTCGCTGGAAAAGGTCCTGCCTTTCGTCGACCTCATTCTTTTCGACCTCAAGGAAATTCATCCGGAGAAACACCTCGGCTATACCGGGCACGATAACCGCAGGATTCTGGAAAACCTTATTCACGTGCGTGACTATATCAGAGCCAATCCGGGGAAGCAGCTCTGGATCCGTACACCCCTTATACCTGAAGCCACAGCAGAGGAGGAGACCGTAGAGCGCATCGGCCGCTTTATCCACAACACTCTGGAGAATGATGTGCAGCGCTGGGAGCTCTGCGCTTTCAATAACCTCTGCCGTGACAAGTACCGGCGGCTGGATATGGAATGGAAATACGCGACCACGCCTCTCATGAGCAAGGCTGATATGGGCAGATTCGAGACGATCGCCAGAGGTTCGGGTCCGGACCCGGATAAAATCTTCGTAACAGGGGCAGCACGGGTAGAAAACACTAACGCCTGAAGGAGGTCGGCCATGCAGGAACAAAAGACATTATTCAAGACATTCTCTGAACAGGACGTCGAAAGCTTTAAGCCCGAAATGAAGATCGGGCTGATCGCCACAGTCAACGAAGCGGGCCTGCCGCATTTGACGCTCATCTCCACTCTGCAGGCCTGCTCGCCCACCGAGATGTTCTGGGGGCAGTTCTCCGAGGGCATGAGCAAGGCCAATATCAGAAGGAATCCTAAAACCGGATTCCTGATCATGACGCTGGATAAAAATCTGTGGCGTGGCAAGGCCAGCTTTACCCGCACAACCAAAGCCGGCAGTGAATACGAGCTACTGAATAACACGCCCATGTTTCGCTATAACGCGTATTTCGGTATCCATACGGTCTATTACATGGACCTGGTTAGCCATACCGGAAAAGAAGCGCTACCGATGACCAGTGTAATACAGGCGGCTGTAAAGACCATGATAGCCAAAACACTGGCCGGCAAAGGGGAAGGCCAGGACGTGCTCAATCATTTCACGCATAAGCTGATAGACAAGATGGATAACCTGAAGTTCCTGGCCTATGTGGATACAGATGGATACCCTGTGATTATACCGGTTATACAGGCACAAACCGCAGGCAGCGATCGTGTTATCTTCGCCTCATCCGTTTACAGCAGCGACCTTAAATCCGTCCCGGCCGGAGCTACGGCGGCGCTCTTTTGCATGTCCTTCGAGATGCAGACAGTCCTGCTGCGCGGCATTTATAAGGGTACGCGCAGCATGGGTGGAATAGAATGCGGAGAGTTGATCGCCGACTGGGTCTACAGCCCGATGCCTCCCAAGTCTGAGCAGGTATATCCTCCGCAGAAGCTGGAGGCGGTAACCACTTTCTGAGGCGTCGATACCGCCCTGATTACCTCCGGCTGCGCCTTTTCATGAAGCCGTTGATGAATATTCTGGTTGAATCCATGGCCTCGATGAAAAATCCATGCCTCTTATCCTGAAGCAGGGTCAGCTCTGCGCCCGGTATCCTCTTCGCCAGCAATTCGCTGTTTTTAAAGTTCACCAGGCGGTCATCGGTGCCGCTGATTATCATGGTCGGCGCTTTGATGTACGGCAGCCTGTCCCAGGTATCCTCACTGGCTATCGCTTCCGCCTGCCTCTTAAAGATACTGAGGGGTGTAGGATATTCTGTGGTCACCCTGTGATAGTATTCAAAAGATGCCCTGTTTGCCTCGATGAATTCGTCTGAGCAGAAAAAACGGAAAACGGTCATCGATCTTTGTTCGGGCGTCATTTTCTGCAAATACTCATAATCAAACAGAATCCTCATCCCCTCGGGATCGGTGGGCGCCGTGTGCGTGCCCCCGGGAAACGTGCAGCCCAGCACGAGGTTGAACAACCGATCCGGATGATTCAAAGCGAACACCTGTGCAATCAGCCCTCCCATGGAAACACCGAAGACGCTGGTCTTTTTCAGTCCGGCCGCATCCATCACGCTGCAGACGTCATCAGCCATCATAGCGATACTCATGGGCGCATCCACCCGGTCACTCCTGCCTACTCCGCGGTTGTCCATCGTAATTACCTGGTAGTTATTCTTAGCCAACTGCTGCGGCAGATCGCCCCAGTGCTGGGAATGGTGGCCGTAACCCATTATGAGTATAAGGGGATCGCCCTGCCCGATGACTTCGTAATACAGTTTTATATCTCCTGAGCTGGCAAACGGCATGGCAACCTCCTTAAAACCGTATTGGTTTCACAGAAAAAGCACGATGAAAAGGATTATACAGGTTACGTGGCCAAAACTGAAAACATTTTGAAAAGGATGGGCAGGCACCTTATAATCCTTTACAGACAGGGATATATTAAACTCGCATGACCGACCCGGCCTGCGGAGGAGGAAGAACATGGGAGCAAATCACATCTACAGAAGCGCCTTGCTGCTATCAGCGCTGCTGGTCGTCGCCGTCATTGCCGCATGCATACAGGTGCCGGCTGCATCTCCGGCGCAGCAGACCCCATCACAGCCTCCCATACAAAATGTGGCCATCTACAAATTTGATCCCATCGTTATTTCACCCCTGTCAGTAACGTCCGGTCAGCCTGCGACTATCAATATGAGAATCGAAAACACAGGCAATGCCGCGGGTATATTTGTAGCTGAGCTGACAATCAACGGTACTCTGGTGGAAAGCCGACCCGTGCCAATAGAAGCGGGCAGTTGGGCCAGGGTGGAGTTTTCGTCTACTTTCCCCACGGCCGGCCATTACGAGATAAAGATTGCGCCGCAAGTAACCGCGGTCGATATCCCGGAGCGCAAGGAATTTCTGCGGTTAAAATTGGACAATGGTATTGTGGACGGCTGTGACGATCTGGTGGGCTCCACAGGTGATCCCGGCAACATGATCCAGATGGTCGAAGGAAATATGATCAAATACACGGCGCCTCCGGGCGGTTATGAGATAGATAAAATTGAGATACTCGGCTATATTAAAAGCAGCACCCACGATTTTGACATGAATCCCCAATTTGGGCCGGGCGCATGGATCTACGGACCGGATATTGCAGCCATCGAGCCAGTCAATCCCAATTTTACAATCAACATCTGGGACAACCGCCATAACAAGCTATTCAGCCGGGAGTACAGCAAAAACCTGTTTTCCTATATCCCGCAATGGGTGAGCGTGGAGGTCCCCGGGATTAAAGTCAACGGCGACTTCTACATAGAGTTGGTCACACATAATCAACCAAACCTTGCCGGCTCAGGTCCCGGCGGGTGGTATTACGGTAACCCCTTTGTCGTACACACCTGGTATTATCAGTTATGTATCGGCTACGAATATTCATTGAACGTAGTCTCGTCTGTTTCACAAAACGGTAATGTGGTATCAGAGCGCTATATGGCTTATAACTGGCTGATAAGAACGGACGGTTACCGTCTGCAGAACTGAATATCAGTCCTTGAGAAGGAGGGCCCATCATAATAGCTTCAGTCATAGCCATTA
>JAQTLG010000063.1 GCA_028715025.1 Dehalococcoidia bacterium
GTCGGCGTGGAATCCCGTGATACCCTTTTCTGGATTGCCCAGGCATAGCTCTTCCGAGAAAAAGTCGGTATCAGGCCTGCCTATCATATCCTGCGGCGACAGGTGCTGTGCCTGAGCGAAGCTTTTATTGACCATTATATATTTATGCTCGTAATCTTTGACGCACATCCAGTCTGGAGTGGCATCTATAACTGTCTGCAATAGGTCCCGGGATCTCAGGAGCTCGTCCTCAGCTTTCCTGTGATCCGTTATATCAGTTAGCAGACCGGAAACTCCCACAATACGGCCTTCCTTGTAAATCGGGCGGCTGGACGTGCGCAGGAATCTGATTTCGCCGTCTCTATCCTTGAAGCGGAATTCCCATGGTTCCACCTGCCCCGACAGCAGGCGTTTGTAGCTGCCCAGCAGGCCCGCCAGGTCATCCGGATGTATATGCGGGGTGAAAGATTGCCCCAGTAATTCCTTTACCTTGTATTTTGTGACACGCTCCACGACGGGACTGATGTATGTGATCGTCTTTTTAGCGTCGAGCGTGAATAAAACGTCATTGATGTTCTCCACCAGAGCACGGTATTTTTCTTCGCTTGCCTCAAAGGACTCCCCCAGCTTTTTTTGCCCGGTGATATCCGTAGAGTTACCCAGAACGGCACGTTGGCCACGGTATACAATAGGGACAACTGTTTCAATTATCCAGCGCACCTCGCCTTTACGCGTGTGTACCCTGAACTGGTAAGGCGTTTTGCGCGAACCTTTAAGCATGCGGATAGCGTTTCTTCTGACGAGGTCCCTGTCATCCGGGACGACCAGGCTTAAATGATGCATGTCCCTGAGTTCGTCTTTCTTATGACCGGTGATCTTTTCAAAGGCAGGATTGCAGAGCACGAACTTACCGTCCTGCCCCACGTATTTACCTATCGGAGAGCTCAAAAATATGGCTTTGAACAGCTGATCATAGCTCTCGCAGTCGATGCCGGCCCATGCTTCACTTAAAGATCGCTCATTTTCATCTCTATTCGGTTTCACCCTCACCTTTTTATGTATACAAGTTTAGCTTAGCGGGTGCCCTCACATCCGGCCTCATATACATATGTCATATATATATAACCTCAGTATATTCAAATAATCAATATTACTATGGTACTACGACTTAAGTACTGGCCTGCTTGTCGGGCCTGATCCGAAGCACTACAATTAAATGACATTGTCTATAAGTAGAGTTGAAGCTAATATCGCCGGAGTAAAAGTTGCTTTAATCAGGTGCGATACTTACGACGGAGATACCGTATATGAGGCTGTCAGGCAGGGATTGGATCTGCTGGGCGGAGTGAAGCTCTTTGCCCAACCGGGTGAAAAGATCGTTCTAAAGCCGAATGTGCTGCTGGGCTCCAATCCTGCTGCCTGTGTAACAACCCACCCCGCCGTTTTCAAAGCTGCCGGCCTGCTTATGCAGGAAGCCGGTGCGTCCGTCTACTACGGCGATTCATCTTCCATTGGCAAATGCGAGGGTAACTGTCGCCGGTCGGGGCTCAAGCAGGTCGGAGATGAACTGGGTTTCACTATCGCCGATTTCGACAGCGGCCGGACGGTCAGCCATCCGGAGGCGCTCCTGGTCAAGAGCCTCGTCATCGCCAATGGCGTGCTTGACTGCGACGGTCTGGTGAGTTTACCTAAATTCAAGACACATGGCATGATGCGGTTCACAGGAGCTATTAAAAACCAGTTCGGATGTATCCCCGGGTTTATCAAGGGTCAGTACCACGTCAAGCTGGCCGATCCTTACGATTTTGCTGCTATGCTGGTAGACATAAATACCTATATCAAACCGCGATTATATATCATGGATGGTATCCAGGCTATGGAGGGCAATGGACCGCGCAACGGCAGGGTGAGGAAGATGAACGTCCTGATGCTGTCCTCGGATCCGGTTGCACTGGATGCCACGGCCTGCAGGATGATCAATCTTAATCCTGCCGTAGTGCCGACATCCCTGGCCGGCGAGGAAGCGGGATTGGGTGTTTACCATACAGAGGGTATTGAGATTGTAGGCGAGAGCCTGGAGTCGCTCTATACTCCTGAATTTGAGGTTAACCGCGCTCCGCCGCTGCACTGCAGCAGTAACCGTCTGATGAGTTTCATCAAGAACCGGATCTGTGAAAAGCCGGTAATCGACAGGACTAAGTGCACTATTTGCGGAACGTGTGTGCACATGTGCCCGGTGGAGCCGAAAGCGGTTGACTGGCATACCGGAGATAAAAAGAAGCTGCCCACATACAAATACGACCGCTGTATACGCTGCTTCTGCTGTCAGGAAACCTGCCCCGAGGGGGCGATCTCAATCAGGAACCCGGCTCTTAGCAGGATACTCCAGAAAGCCTGATCACCTGTTTCAAATCGGCGCCGGTGGCGGATCAGGCAGTACTGATGCAGCCTGCGACCATAATCCTCGGACCAGCGTGGACACCTATAGTGGGGCCAACCTTGGTACGGATTATCTTCGCATTGGGGATGGCAGATCCTATACGTTTGGCCAGGTCTTCAAGCTCATCCGGTGTGGTGGCATCCTCCACCACGACTTCGTCAGGATTACCGGTCTTTTTAATCAGGTCAACCAATATATCTACGGCCTTGGCACGGCCACGAGCTTGAGTGACCGGGTGGATTACACCGTCCTTGAGCGTCAAAACCGGGTTCAGCTTAAGCATCCCCCCCAGCAGCGCCTTGGCCAGGCCGATACGGCCGCCTTTCCTCAGGTATTCCAGAGTGTCGAAAATCATGTAGACACGGATCTTAGGCAGGATATCTTTTATCATCTTGGTGATCTCAGCCATCTTCATGCCCTTCTCAACCGCCCTGGCAGCTTTGAGTGTGGGCAGCAGCAGCCCTGCGCAGGTCCACTTGCTATCGATGACCTCGATTTTAAGGTTGCTGTCCACCAGTTGTTTAGCCTGCATGGCGCTCTCATAGGTGCCGCTGATGCCACTGGATATGGTCAGCACCAGTATTTCGTCCGTTTGTTTGGCCAGCTTCTGATATGCCTCGGCAAACACGCCGGGTGCGGGCTGGGATGTGGTGGGATGCACTTTGCCCTCCACCAGCATTTTGTAGAACTGAGCTCCAGTAAGGTTCACACCGTCCTGATAACTGTCGGTGCCGAATTGCACGTTAAGCGGCACGATGGTTATGTCGTACTGTTTTCTTATTTCCTCGGGAATGTCCCCGGTGCTGTCGCAGATTATTTTTATCATCGTATGCTTTCTCCTCCATTGCAGTGAGTGAAAAGTATACAATTGCAGCGCCCCCGGTTAAATACGTAGGCATACCTATTTGATGCCAGACGTGTTCCTGATATTCAGCGCGAAAGCCTCCGGCAAGCGGCCATTCAGTCTCGATGAGGAAAATTCTGCTGACTACTTAGTAAACTTCCATTTGACAGGCAGATCGGCCCCCGCCTTTTCGATGGCGTTACTGTCGAACGGGGTTTTTGTGGATTGATAGGCCATGCCGAGCTCGCGTGCCAGGGCTGTTGCCACAGCCTGGTCCTGCAGGTTCCGGCAGTCGCTTTCCGATACGTGCAGAATACCTCTGGTCGGCAGGGGCAGGATGGTATACCAGCGCGCTGCCCTTTCCGTGGAATCCTGGAAATATTCCTCGTCCAGCTCGCCCCACTCCGGAACCTCCTGGATATTCATGACGGTGCCCTGTAGCCCTCTTTTTACGTGATTCGGCAGCCTGTGCCATGTCTGGACGACGATCTTTTTCAGACGGGCATCGCTTATATTAATGGGCGGTTGTCTTGACTGCAGTTCAGACAGAAGGCTGAGGAACAATCCCAGCATCAGCGGTATGCAGGCATAAAAATATCTTTCCCAGCCCTGGCCTTCCCACATGAAAAATATGGTCCAGGCCGCGTAAATAGCAAAAGCCCAGTAAAACGTATGTATGCCGATCCTCTCCCTCAAGCTCAGCTCACGCGCGGGCACCATGAGAAAAGCTGCCAGGGATGCCAGGCCCAGACATACGACACCGAGTACCTCACCCGCATACTGGATTCCCATAGGTCACCTCCAATTGCCTATTATAACAGCGGAAATTTTGGTATCAATAGGTATTTAGTCATGCCCGCCCTGTCCCGAACGACGGTTACCTGTTCGGGGAGCTGCTCCTGATATTGCCAATTTACATAAGTGTAGGGCATGATTGTTAAGGTATAATTATCGAGGGTGAGCAGTGATAGGACTTTCGTCCCGGTTCGGTTGCCATTGCCCGCCGGCGTACAGTAATCGGTAAGGTGGCTACTTACATTGATCTATGCATCTCTGGCAATCGGCTGCGCCGGGCTGGGTATATTGTTAACGCTGGTCCTGCTGATGGTCTGCCAGTATTTCGATATCGACCTGGCCCAGAACCTGTGGCTGATCAGCCTGCCCGTCGTCATCGCCGTAGCGCTCAATATCTGGTTCATCGAGCTATATGACAGATTCAAAAAGAAATGAGGCGCCGGCCCGGCGGCTATTTATGCACTTTGCAGGTAAGCGCGCCCGAGGGGCATTTGTCTACAGTGTTCTTGATGGCCTCCGCTTCGGCGGCATCGATAATAACCCAGGGATGCCTCATCGGTTTAAAAACCTCGGGCAGATTTGAGAAGCAGTTGCCGGAATGGGTGCACTTCTCAGAATCCCAGGAAACCGTGATTTTATCGTTGCTATAGACCCTTTTCATATTACTCATGATTATACATCGAATTGAGCATCAGGGCCCTTCATTTTGTATAATATACGGAATATCAGCAAGGAAATGAAAAAGATGAGCCCGAAATTAATTATTGCCACTTTTGCAGTCTTCGTTCTGCTTGTGTTGCCGTATGCCGCATGTTCATTATTGCCGGCACAGGGCTTCACATATGATCCATCCAAAAATTATGCCTCTTTCCTGGTGCTCGATAACGAGACCGGAAAAGATTCTCTGGCCTTGATGAAGCAGCGTTCCATCGGCGAGGGTTTCGAGATAGGTCCCGTTGAATACTACAAGCAGGGGACAAAGGACTTCGCCCCTATATTGAAAAAACTGACTGCCAGCAAACAGGTGGCGGTGGTCTGGATAATCAGCTCGATATGGGATGTAAACGATATTAAAAAGGGCATGGAGGGCATGGATTACAGCGGTCCCTTCCGGTATGTGCCTATCTCGGAAGGAGCGGGCGCTATCAAAATACAGGAGTAGCTATTGATTAACGCCCATGATTGAGGGACCTCAGCAGGGCGGTCAGCAGCGCAAGGCCGTGGGCCGGAACCTTGAGCTCACGGGCACGGCGCAGCGGTTCATTGAAGATAGCATCTATCTCCATGGCCTTGCCCTCCACAAAATCGATCATAGTGCTTGGCCTGTAAGCTCCCATGGTGGAGGTCTTCTGAAACATGCTTTCAACCAGCGCTTCTCCATCGATGACGGCCTTTTCGCCATGATATGCCAGGTCGGCATTCCCCGCGCAAATAACCTCCTGCATCAAAGCCCCGGCTGCGGCGCGCAGGCCCGCGTCTGACATGACGCGGTCGGTCGTGATTCCTCCCCCGGCCACGCACAGGCCGCTGAAAGGGATATTCCAGCAGAGCTTCTCCCAGCGGGCCTTCAAAAGCGAAGATGCGGAGACGATGCTGGTTTTGCTGCCCGACCATAGTGCCAGGGCCCTTTCGATTTCGGCAGGATTGTTTTTATGGTGCCCCAAAGTCACCGTGCCGTAGGCCAGGTGATGCACGTTACCAGGCTTGCCCCTGTTGATACAGGTAAAGGCCAGGCCTCCGAATATCCGTTCTTCGCCGAACCACCCGGCGAAATGGTCCTCCAGCCCCAGGCCGTTCATCAGCACCAGTATGCGTGTGTCGGCGCCCACGCAGGGCTGGACCAGCTTCTGTGCGGAATGAATGGAGGTCGACTTGAGAGCGCAGATCACCCAGTCAACCGTACCTATCTCGCTGCTGTCTGCAGCTGTAAAGGGATGAGTCAGCAGGAAATCACCATCAGGGCTGGTTACGTTCAGGCCGGACGACCTGACGGCATGGTAGTCTCGCCTGACCAGGAAGCGGACATCATGTCCGGCCTCGGCCAGACGTCCGCCGTAATAGCTCCCCATGGCGCCGGCGCCTATCACAGCGATGCGTTGTGCTTTTTTCATGCAAATATCTTAACAGAGAAGCCGGTTTGTATTGAAATCCGGCGCCGTGGGGCTGTTTTTAAGGGCTTAGCACAAACCCTGCTTGCGGATTCCGCTGGTACAGGTTATATCGCGGTAGCGACAAACAGCACGCCTGCCAGAAACAGGGCCACTGCCAGGATGGTGGCTGCTACATAAGTCATCTTATTCATGATGCATGCCTCCTTTCAACCATGTGGTTGAGAAGAAATAATCCAACATCATGCAAATAGTCTAATGGATAATTGTTAGGACTTTATTAATGTTTTAGCAGGAGATGAGGTAAAAGGTGATTCTAACTGAAAGCCCTGCCGATCTTTGCGAAGAGAAATATAATGCCGTCGCCCATCCTGTCCAGTCCGCTTATGATACAATTGCCTATTTTATCAATGGTCTGCGAAAGGGGATTGGTTCCGGATGCCTGTGATGAGGTTTTGATGGTCTCCGGCGCCCCGGCGCTGCCCTGCCTGCAATGGACCTCCTGCAGTTCCATTATGGCCCTGTCGCATGTGGAGGAAAGGTCGTTGCCCAGGTGGGGATGGCTCTGCTCGACGCGCGCTATATTGCTTTTCAGTTCGTGCAGGGCGGCCATCATATGGCGGCAGCGGTCGCCGGTAATATCTGCCTGCGCAGGCATGGCCTGATCGGAACCGGAGGGAGTTTGCAGCACCATCACTCTTTATATTAAGGCTTGCTCAGCCTATTTTCAACGTTATGCCGACCGGACAGTGGTCCGATCCCCACACGTCTTTGAGAATGAATGCGTCGGTCAGCGATCCGGCCAGGTTGCGTGAGATAAAGAAATAGTCGAGACGCCAACCGATATCCTTATCCCTCGCTTTGAAGCGGTAGCTCCACCAGGTGTAATGGCCCGCGTCCTTATGCAGGTGGCGGAAGGTGTCGACATACCCGTGATCGGTCAACTTATCCATCCAGGCGCGTTCCTCGGGCAGAAATCCGGAGGTCTCGCGGTTTTCCCTGGGCCGCGCGAGGTCTATCTCGGTATGGGCGACATTGAAGTCGCCGCAGATCACAATTTTTTCGCCCCGGGCTGATAATCGATCGACATGGTCCAGCAGCGCATCGTAAAAAGCCAGCTTAAAGGGCAGACGTTCCGCCATTTTATCGGCATTGGCCGCGCCCTCTTTGCGGGCAGTTGCCACTTCGCGCGGCGAATATGCCTTGGGGAAGTAGACATTAAAGAGTTTGAATCCAGGGTATTCGGTCATCAACACCCTGCCCTCGCTGTCGAACCTGTCGATACCCAGCCCGCTGCTGTGGGAAAGAGGTTTCTTGCGGCTGAAAGTGGCCACACCGCTGTAGCCCTTCTTCTCTGCGAAGCTCCATAGCGTGAAGTAGCCGGCCGGGTTCTCGAGGGCGGGCGGGATCTGGGGTTGTTGCAGCTTCGTTTCCTGGAAGCAGATAACGTCGGGTGATTCTCGCTTCAACCAGTCGAGAAAGGGCAGTGATGGTTGCCCGGCCGGTGTCAGGTTGGCCTTATCCAGCATGTTTCGCATGCTGACCACGTTCCAGGAGATAAGCTTGATTTGCTGGCTCATCAGCTATTGCGGGTCGCCGCTTTCGTCCGACCACTCCTGCATGACCTTCTTAATGCGTATGGCGAGGTTGGGATTGGAGCGCAGCCTTTCGATGAAAACCGGGCAGCCTTCCAACATCGAATTTTCGGCGGCCGACGCCAGGCCCGCCAGCAACTGGTTGAGCCCCATGTCCTCCATGCCGGGAGGCGCGGAGAAAGAGACATTCGAGCCGAGCTGCTTTTTCAGGTCGAGCTCCGTTACGCGGACCGGCAGCACGCAGTTTTTATACCAGGGGCAGGTCTTGCACTGCAACAATGATTGAGCTTCGTCAAGAATATCGGCCATATACTTCTCCAGTATAATAATAGACTATTTTAGTCCTTCCCGGCCCCCGCCGCAGAAAAAGCTGCATTTCGGGCAGTACCTGG